>JAQICF010000146.1 GCA_027858795.1 Candidatus Delongbacteria bacterium
ATTATTACATTATCAAAATGTAAATTTGCAAAACCTGTATTTGAAAATAAAAGAGATATAGTATCCATTATAATTGTTCCCTGATTATTCTATTGTTGCAAGAACATCCCCTTCTGAGACGTTGTCACCATTCTTAACATTTATTGTCTTTACCACACCGTCTTTTGTAGCTTGAACATCATTTTCCATCTTCATTGCTTCCATCACAATGATATTCTGTCCATTTTTTACAGTGTCACCAACTTTAACCATGACATTCAAAATTAACCCCGGCAATGGTGAAAGCACTTCGCTAGAACCACCGCCTGAACCACCGCCTGAACCACCGCTTGAACCACCGCTTGATACAACGCCTGATGTAGCACTTGTCTGAGCAGGAGCAGTAGTTGGAGAAGTCGCTAAAGGAGTTACTGCTTCTCTCACAGAACCAACATTCAATTCTTTCCCAAGGTCTTTCAAGCCTACCGTATATTTTGTCCCGTTCACTTCAAGTATAGCTTCCTTAGAACCGAACTCTTTGATCTTTACGGTATATTCCTTACCTTTTATTTCTAATTTGATCTCTTTCATTTTCTATATCCTTTAATTGTCCATTATCAATTGTTAATTGTCAATTATTGTTACGATCCCTGAACAAATTTATTTTTGATCTTCCATGATTCACTTTCAGTAGTTTTAAACGAAAGGTCTGTTAGTATATCTGAGGAGTATAATCTTGTATAAAGTTCCACAGTAGTTGCTATTGCGATCAGTATATCCTCAGGAGTATCTTCAACTATCTTTCTTGCATTCTCTGGTTTTGCTTTTTCTGCAGTTTTAGGTTTGAACATGAAGTTAAACACATATAGCACTAACATTATCAAAATCAATCCTGAAAAAACGACAATAATGCCACTTAACGCAACATCCCAACCATTCATTCCTTTGGCATTTTCTTTGTTAATATTATCTAATCCGAATAATTGCTCTTCTTCTTCAACATTTCCTTTATGAGCTGCTTCCAGTTCTTTAAAGAAAAGTTCTTTATTCGTAAGATTACCCTTTTGTAAGACCTGCATTACAGCTTTTTTGAACTCCTCATCAGTATAACTGTTAAGGACCATAGTATCTTTATCTGTACTTGAGTCATTCTTATTTTCAGCAGGTTGCTCAGAAGCATATACCCCTGTGAAAAAAAATATGAAGATAAATATTATAATACTCTTTTTCAATTTAATATCCTAAATGTGTTTTATAACGGCATATTACCATGTTTCTTAGGAGGATTCTCATCTCTCTTGTTCTTAAGCATTTCTAAAGATTTGATTAACTTGTATCTAGTAAGTTCTGGCTCAATAATACCGTCAATAAAACCTTTTTCAAGAGCAACATAAGGATTTGCAAATCTTTCTTTGTATTCATCAACTTTTTCTTTTAACATCGCTACTGGATCATCCGCTGCTTTGATATCTTTGGCAAAAACTATCTTACTGGCACCTTCAGCACCCATAACGGCAATCTCCGCGGATGGCCATGCAAAGATCATATCACCTCTGAGCTGCTTTGAATTCATAACACAGTATGCTCCACCGTAAGCTTTTCTTGTTATTACAGTGATCTTCGGAACAGTAGCCTCACCGTATGCATACATCATTTTTGCTCCGTGATTGATAATTCCATTGAACTCCTGAGCAGTACCCGGTAAGAATCCCGGAACATCTTCAAACGTTATCACAGGAATGTTAAAACAGTCACAGAATCTTATAAATCTTGCACCTTTAACTGAAGCATTAGAATCCAGAACACCTGCCATAACCTTAGGTTGATTTCCTACGATCCCGACAGACTTACCGTTCAATCTCGCAAAACCTATGATGAGATTTTTCGCATAATCTTTCTGAACTTCAAAAAATTTACCACAATCAACTACTTTTGTGATAATATCCTTCATATCGTAAGGTTTGTTAGGATTGTCAGGAATGATCGTATTCAGTTGAGCGCTAATTCTAGTCGGTTCATCTCCGCATTCACTTATTGGAGATTCTTCATTATTACTTTGTGGTAAATATGTAATAAGCTCTCTTATACCTTCAAATAAAGATGTTTCATCATCGCATGTAAAATGAGTTACACCACTTTTTTTACCATGAACATCCGCACCACCGAGTTGATCAGCAGTAACTTTTTCATGAGTTACCTCTTCAACAACCTTAGGTCCTGTTAAGAACATGTATGAAGTTTTTCTTTCCATGAAAATAAAATCTGTTAAAGCTGGAGAATAAACTGCCCCACCCGCACAAGGACCTACTACCGCACTGATCTGAGGAATTACACCTGAGTATAAAATATTTTTAATGAAAATGTTTGTATATCCTGCTAGAGCATCAACACCTTCTTGAATTCTCGCTCCACCAGAATCATTAATTCCAATTATCGGAGCACCAACTTTTGCAGCCATATCCATTACTTTGGCTACTTTTTCACCAACAGTCTTAGAAAGTGTTCCTCCTATTACCGTGAAATCAAAAGCATATACGAATGCTAATCTTCCATGGATAGAACCATATCCTGTTACCATACCATCACCATAGAATTTCTTCTTTTCCATTCCAAAATCAGTACAGGAATGAGTTCGTAGCTTATCAATCTCTTCAAAACTACCGGGATCTAGAAGAATATCAATTCTCTCTCGCGCAGTAAATTTACCTTTGGCATGTTGTTTTTCAATAGCTGCAACACCACCACCAAGTTCTGCTTTTTCAAACTTCGCTTTTAATTCTAACAGCTTTCTTTCATTACTCATCAGTTGGTCTCCCACCATCTTATTTATTCCTTATCCACTATTACGTAGTAAGGCTTGTCAATATATCTATGGTATATTTCAATATCAAGATATTTTTTATTATTTTTTTACATGTATAATTGCTAAGGTTTTCACAAAGTAAGTTACGAAATGTTGTGACTATATGCAACTATCTAAATATTCTAATAGATCAATGGTTTCAAAATCAGGTCATACTGAGCGAAGTCGAAGTTTAAGACCTGATTTTAGGTATAAGGTATGGGCTATGAGGTATGAGTTCATACGCTGTAACGCAATTGTTAGAATAAAATAAAAATACTATTCAATTTTGCATTTATTTGTATTAAAGTCAAAAGTAAAAATATGATTATTAAAGATTGGTCTCCCGATAATTCCATTTTCGTTTATTTTAACATCAAATAGAATCTTCCTTCCTTTATTTACCACAATATATTAAACATTGTCTTACAGAGTAATTGCAACTCAATAAACTTCATCATATGTTCCGATTGAGATCGGAATAATCTTATCATCTTCAACTATGAAATTGATAGATATTCTATAGGTAATATTGATCGAAACAGAATAGAGTTCTGATAATCGACCGGAAAGTTTGTGTAACCTAAGAGATGGGTGATAAGGATTCAGTTCAAGAAGTTTTAAAGTTTTCTCATATTGTCCAATTAATTCAGAATGTTTCTTAACGAATTTTGTAGCTCTTTTAATATATTTTTCGGTATAAATTAATTTAACCACGAGTAATTCTCTTAATATGATCTTCAACGGATTCTTTTATGGCTTTACCTTCTGCAACTTCTTTTTTCGATTCGATCAAAGCTGCTTCAAGCTCAAACTCACGAAGTTCATTATATTTTTCTATCGGAAGAACGACAAATTTAACTTTACCTCTTACAGTAATAATAGCTTCT
>JAQICF010000191.1 GCA_027858795.1 Candidatus Delongbacteria bacterium
ATCGAGAACAGCATAGGTTCACCCTTATCGTTCACAGTCTCTTTGATCGGTTTAAGACTCCATTTATTCTCAAGGTATTCTTCTTGCTGATAACCGTCGATAGCAATTCTCTGATTCATATAGCCATAGGTATATAGAAGACCGATTCCTACAAGCGGTATACCCATATCTGAAGCAGCTTTCAGATAATCTCCAGCAAGCACTCCGAGACCTCCCGAATATATAGGTACCGATTCATGCATTCCGAATTCCATTGAAAAGTATGCAATGACATCCTCTTTATTAACAGGAATATCCTCATTATTCTCATTCGAATAATATCCTTCAAAGTTCATATACTGCTGAAATTTGTCGTAAACTTTATTCAATTCATATAAAAAGCCGTTATCTTTACTTAATTTAACAATGTCTTCTTTAGACAAACGGTGAAGGAACTCTACCGGATTATGATGTACTTCACGGAAAAGCTCAGGATTTATCCTTCTGAATAATCTTTCAGTCTCTTTATCCCAGGTTGCCCACATATTGTATGATATCTCAAAAAGCGGTTTCAATTCTATAGGGTATGTAGGTTTAACATAAAAATTCTTTAACTTCATTATATCTCCTTGGTTATAAACTTTCTTCCAAATCTGTTAACGCATTCATAAAATTCCTGTATGCATTCTCCGGTGAACTGTATGGTGAAAAATATTTGTGTACATCTCCATCCTGGAAATATTTTGTTGACATGTAATAGAAATGGTCTGAGGTCGATAATTTTCTGGCCTTTGCTATCAGATCTGGTGACCCTGTAGCTTTAACCTTTGTTAAAACTTCATAAAATGCTTCAAGTGCATTATGTTGCAGATCATTCTCTCTCCATGCGGAAAGATCCCTTTCCATATCAGCCCATGAAACAGGTTCAGGAAATGATATGCTCTCAGGCTGATAATTTGCTTTCTGCAAAACATCCGATGGCCAGGAGAATTCTATCCTTTTTGTTTTTAAAGCCTTTTCCGGAAGATGTTTTACAAATTCAAAGATCCCAGTTTCCTCCCACTGATGTTCACCAAAAGTCTCATAGTCCATAAATAGGTTTAAGAAAAGGTTCTTTTTACCCTTCTCGATCATATTCAGATCATCAACCCATTTAACGAACTTATCAACAGTTAGGGGGTATTCCACCCAGCCTTTGTTCGAGAATCTGAAAGCTATATCATCTGAAAGTGAATAGTACTTTAACAGCATGTGCATTTTTTTACTTGGGTTCACATATGCGTATAAAGGTGATCTCCAGTCTAGGATCCTGTCAACACCTTCAGTTAAAATAACTTTAAAACCTTCCTCTTCCCATATCAAATCTGAAAGCTCATCCTGATAGATCAGCTCTGTATTTCTAAATGTGATCGGAGAGAATCCAAATTCGTTCTGAATGGTCTCTCTGTGCATCCTTACCTGATCAAGAAATTCATCTTTGTCGTAAAGGAAAGCAAGAGAATGATAATAGGTTTCCGATAAAAATTCAACACAGTTCGTTTTAGCAAGATCTCTGAATGAGTAAAGTACTTCAGGAGCATAAAGTTTAAATTGTTCTATAGCTGTTCCTGTAATTGAATATGCTATCTTAAACTTACCTTCGAATTTTTCGATCAGTTCCAACAATAGTTTATTCGTGGGCAAATAACACTTTTCTGCTACTTTTCTCATAACTTCTTTATTCAATTTATCATCAAAAGGATCAAGTCCTTTACCGATATCCAGTACAGAAAAATCTCTTATTCTGAATGGTTGATGGACCTGAAAGTAGAATACTATGTTTACCATTATGTTATCCTTTTGTTTTTATGTATACATTATTGATTTCTTCACATGCTTTATCCCATTTGATCATTTCAACTTCTTTTCTGCCGTCCTCTCCGAGTTTATTCCTTTTATCGGTATCTCTCAACAGATCAAGTATACTTGAAGTGAGAAGATCAACATCCCAGAAATCTACTTTCACTGCATTAGTAATAACTTCAGCGACACCTGACTGCTTTGAGATTATTGTGGCCAGTCCGTATGACATAGCCTCCAGAGGTGCGATACCGAACGGTTCGGAGACTGAGCTTAAAACAAAAATATCTGAATTTGAGAACATCTCAGCTACATGCTCTCCATTGAGGAATCCTGTGAAAAGGAAGCGGTTCTTTAATCTGTATTTTGCAGACCGATGAAGTATCTTTCTTTCCATATCACCAGCTCCGGCCATAACAAATCTTACATTAGGAAATTCCTGAAGTATCCTTTTTGATGCTTCAAGAAAATAATCAGGTCCTTTCTGAAGTGTTATCCTGCCGAGAAAGAGAACAACCGGATCTTTGAATATTTTTTTCTTGTTCTTATAGCCTTTTACATCAATGTTATGAGCATTGTGAACTACAGATATCTTTCTGGTATCGATCAGGTATCTTGAAATAACCATTTCGGCTGTATATTTGGAAACTGCTATAACCGAATCTGCTTCAGTCATACCTGAATACTCGATGTTATGGATCCTTATATCTCCACCCCCGCCGGCTCTGTCAAATTCAGTAGCGTGGATATGGGTAACAAGTTTTTTCCCGCTGATGGATCTTGCAATTATTCCTGCGGGATAAGTCAGCCAGTCATGAACATGAATGATATCGAATTCCAGGATCCTGGAATATTTTTCAGCTCTCATTGTAAATTCTTTGACCTTTTCAAATATATCTTCAGGTCCTTCGAGATTATCTATTATCTTTCTGAATGGAACTTTTGTGGAATAAGTATAACTTTTTGTCAGTTCATCAAAGTACGTTTTTATCTCTGCTTTATTAAAATAAGATTCAGGTATAACATCGAGACCTAGATAACTGTATTTCTCTGAAACAGTGTGAAATACTTCTTTAAAATATTCCTCCTGTTTTGACATTGAAATGAATTTCACAGGTAGTTCGTCAACATCAGTCACTTTTCTGAGCGGAAAGTAGATCTCTTCTTTAGATGGAAGAACAAGATCGACCTCAATTCCTTTTTTTAATAGACCTTTAACAATACCGTAACAGGCAGTACCAAGTCCTCCGGATATTAAAGGGGGAAATTCCCAGGTAAACATTAGAACTCTCATTTTTTCACCCCCGGCTTTCTGAATATGTTATCAGCTTCGATCAAAGCTGAAACACTCCATGCCTGAGCAGGACATCCTTTTGGAAAATGAGGATTATCTCCGTCCCAAACTTCAGCAACTGAAGAAATATGTCCCTTCAAAATACCCAGTTTAAATTTCTCCAGATATTGATCTATCCGGTCTCTTATCTCAGACCTTTTCAACCTCTTTTTATGAGTTTTATGGAAAGTTAAAATGAATGGTCCCAGTAACCATGCCCAGACTGTTCCCTGATGATATGACAGGTCAAGCTGAATTTGATTACCTATAAATTTCTTTTTGAATGAACTGTTTCTCGGTGAAAGTGTTCTTATACCATAATCAGTCAGTAGTTCATGTTCAGTGAGTTTCCAGCTGTTATAGAGTATTTCTTCATTCCATAGATCAAAAGGTAATGAAGTAGCTATCAACATATTAGGTCTGTATTCATCTACAGGAATATCATTTTCCAGTCTATCAGTGAGATGTCCGTTCACAACGAATTTTTCAGCATTCTTTTCGATGTTTTTTATTATCCTGTTCAATTCTTTAGTATCAAATCTAATACTTGCGGACTTAAATTCTTTAATTTTCAGATCTTTTGCCATCATTTGCATTGTTTTTAATGAATTATACCATAGTGAATTTATTTCAACAGGTTTACCGAACCTTGGAGTAACAGGTTTATTGTAAACTTTTGCATCCATCCATGTCAATGCACTTTCACCGTGCTTTATGCAAATAAGTCCATCGTCGTCCATGTAGAAAGGAAGCAGCTTGTTGAAAGCATAGTTCGCAACTATTTCAGTCAAATATGAGAATAGTTTTTTTGCGATCTTTACAT
>JAQICF010000196.1 GCA_027858795.1 Candidatus Delongbacteria bacterium
CCTATCATTCTAATTAAAGAAACAGAATTTAAATTTTTAAATGTAAGAGTTAAATTTTCTTTCTTATTTTATTTTACAATCATTATTTTTTCATTAAACATTATCAGAAAGAAAGACAACATTTACAGAGAATCCAAATTTGAATTTCTTGCAAAGCCTTTTCAAACCTCATCTTTATTATGTATAAAATCATCACCTCAAAGAGTTGAAGTGGTTGATTCTTTGCTTATGTATTTAAATGAAATCCCGGATTTCAGTGAAAAAAAAGTGATTTTTACACATAGTAATGCCATAATGTATTATTTAACGAATACAAATTATTTCCTTGATTCACCATGGGACATATTGCATAATTACAACACTTTAGAGCAGAGGTTATTTTCTGTAATGCCGGATTATTTTGTAATACCCAAAGAATCTCATCGCATATTAACATGGCCATTGAAGTCTAATCCGGACGTCCTAGAATCAAGAGCCCAAGGTCATTATGATATTTACAATAAATTCATAAAAGAAAATAATTATATTGAAATATATAAAAATTCTTTTTATACTGTTTTCAGTAGCAAAGTTAAGGAATTGACAAATGAGTAATAATATGAAAATCAGATGTTTGAAGTTTATATAAAAGATTAATCGATTTGATTCTAAACCTTGAAAAATAGAGAGAGAGAAAGATATGAATCACATACCTTATGGAAAACAAACGATAGAGAAAGATGATATTACAGCTATCGAAAATTCAATGTATGAGGAATTGCTTACTACTGGACCAACTGCAAAAAACTTTGAAAGTAAGTTTGCATCTTACACAGGTTCAAAATATGCTGTTGCAGTATCGAGTGGGACAGCAGCTCTGCATTTAGCGTCAATGGTACTATTGAAAAAAGGAGATAAAGTTTTAACAACTCCTAACTCCTTTTTAGCTACTTCAAATTCAATTTTGTATGTTGATGCGATTCCAATATTTGTTGATATCGAAAGTAATGGAAATATAGATTTAAACATTTGTGAGGAAAGAATTCAGAAAGACAGATCAATAAAGGCAATATACGGAGTCCATTTTTCGGGTAATCCTATTGATCAAAATAAACTAAAAAATATAAGGGACAGTTATAATACTACGGTATTGGAAGATTGCTCACACTCTATTGGTGGTAATTATAATACAAAAATAAAAGTTGGTAGCTGTATAAATTCAGATTGCTCAATATTCTCTTTTCATCCTGTAAAAAATATTACGATGGGCGAAGGTGGGGTTGTAACGACTAATTCTAAACAGATATATGAAAAATTGATTAGACTGCGTAATCATGGTATGACAAGAGATATAAATCTTCTTAATAATAAAGAAATGATTTACGATAAAAAGGGAAACCTAAATACTTGGTATTATGAAATGATTGAACTAGGTTATAATTATCGCATTACAGATATTCAATGTGCATTAGGATTATCTCAGCTTACGAAACTTGATAGATTTACTAATATAAGGCGTAAAATTGCAAAAAATTATGATGATGCTTTTTTAAAGCATCACAATATCATGCCTCTTTACCCATTTAACGAAAATTCCTCGTATCACCTATATGTTGCAAAAATCAACTTTAAAAAAATAAAATTAACGAGAGCTGAGTTTTTTGCTAAAGTAAGAGAAAAAAACATTGGATTAATGGTTCATTATATTCCGATTAATAAACAACCTTATTACACTAATCTCGGTTATGGGAATGAATTTACACCAGTAATGGAGAAATATTACAATGAATGTGTCACTTTGCCAATGTATCCAAAACTAACAGATGAAGAGCAAAAATATGTTATAAAGATAATTTTAGAGAATCTGTATGAAGAATAATGCTATAGCCATTATTCCTGCCCGCAGGGGAAGTAAAAGGATCCTAAGAAAGAATATTAAAGAGTTCTGTGGGAAACCAATTATTGCTTACTCCATACAAGTTGCCTTAGAATCAAAACTCTTTGATAAGATTATTGTCACGACTGATGATGAGAAGATTGCCAATATTGCAAAAAAATATGGAGCAGATGTCCCTTTTATAAGACCAAAAGAGTTATCTGATGATTTTACAGGTACAGCGGATGTAGTAAAGCATGCTCTTGATTGGTTAAGGAAAGATGGTGAAATATATGATTATGCTTGTACTATCTATGCAACAGCACCATTACTCAAGTCTCAATATCTTATCGAAGGATTTGAGAAGCTAAGGGGCTCTGATGCTATCAATGCATTTTCCGCGACATCTATGCCATCCCCAATTCAAAGAACATTCAAAGTCAATGATGAGGGTAGATGTGAAATGTTTACTCCTGAATACTATATGACACGTTCTCAAGACCTAGAAAAGGCGTATCAAGATGCCGGGCAGTTTTACTGGAGCAAAGTAGATAAAACATCTGATGAGATTATGTTTGGTAAAGATAGCATTCCAATTATTTTACCTAGATATTTAGTCCAAGATATCGATACATTGGAAGATTGGCAACGCGCTGAGATAATGTATAAAGTTATTAAAGAACAAGAGAACCTATAGCAATGAATATTCTCTTTCGAACCGACTCATCATCAACCATTGGAACAGGTCATATTATGCGAGACTTGGTCTTGGCTGAACAATTTAAAGATGCAAATATCATCTTTGCAACACAAGATCTATCGGGCAATATAAATCACAAGATAGAAGAGAAAGATCATACGATTAAGATTCTGAATTCTAATGATATTGAAGAACTCATTAACATCATTAAAAAATACTCCATCGAGATGATTGTTATTGACCATTACGAAATTGATCATGATTATGAGAAAGCCTTAAAAGAAATTACGGGCATAACTATTTACGTATTAGATGATACTTATAAAAAGCACTATTGTGATATCTTGCTAAATCACAACATATATGCAGACAATTTAAGGTACAAAAGCTTAGTTCCGGAAAATTGTGAGCTTAGATGTGGGGCAGATTTTACTCTTTTAAGAGAAGAATTTAAATTTGAAAAAACAAAACAAAGTCAATCTACTCAAGAAATAAAAAATATTTTTATAGCCATGGGTGGAGCAGATCATTCTAATTTAAATATAAAAATTTTAAAAATTTTAGAAGATTTCACGAGTATACATGTAAATGTTGTAACAACTACAGCTAATAAATATTTAACGGAGTTACAAGATTATATTTTAGATAAAGACAATGTTACGTTATATATCAATACTAATCATATAGCTAATTTAATGAATGAAGCAGACTTTGCAATTGTAACACCAAGTGTCACTCTTAATGAAATAGTTTATTTAAATGTTCCCTTTATTGCCATCAAGACTGCCTACAATCAAGATGAGATGTACATGTATTTAACTCAACATGGTTATTCAGTTCTTGAAAAATTTAATGCAACCGTCTTAAAAAGTAAGATTGAGAACACTCTTGATAGTATAAAAACAGAGCTTATCAATTTTATTGACTTGTCCATAGATGAAAAAAAGATGGTCTTAATGTGGCGAAATGATCCAAATATTCGTAAGTGGATGTTTGCTCAAGAAATAATAAGCTTGAATGATCATCTAAACTATATAGATTCTTTAGAAGAAAAAGAAGATAGAACTTATTTTTTAGTCAAAAAAGCTTCTCAGGCTATTGGTGTAATTGACTTTACTAATATTGACAATAAAAATAAAAGAACTGAGTTTGGTATTTACTCAAATCCTGAAATAAAAGGGGTAGGAAACTCGTTAATGAATTCTATAATTGATTATGCATTTAATAAGCTCAAGATTAATACCTTAGTATCTGAAGTGTTTGATTCAAATAACGCTGCGATTAGTCTTTATATTAGATATAGTTTCGAAGAAATTGAGGTTAAAAAAGTTAATGGTCAAAGTATAGTATGTATGGAGTTAAAGAATGAAAATAGGTAATTTTGACTTAAATAGTAATGGCATTTATATTATTGCTGAAATGAGCGCAAATCATAATGGTAGTTTACAAACAGCATTAGATACTATTAAAGCGGCAAAAGAGATAGGTGCAGATGCAATTAAACTTCAAACATATACTGCTGATACAATGACTATTAATTGTGATAAAGAAGATTTTATTGTTAAAGGTGGAACATTGTGGGATGGGAAAACTTTATATGAATTATATAAATGGGCGTCTACTCCGTGGGAATGGCACAAAGAATTATTTCATTATGCTAGAGAGATAGGCATAGATATCTTTTCTTCGCCTTTTGATAAAACAGCTGTTGATTTCCTAGAACAGTTCAATCCATCTGCTTATAAAATAGCTTCTTTTGAGATAACAGATTACGAACTTATCAGATATACAGCTTCAAAAGGAAAACCTATTATCCTCTCAATAGGTATCGCAACCATTAATGAGATTAAAGATGCTGTAGATATCTGTAGATCTGAAGGAAATAATGATATTATTCTTCTTAAATGCACATCAGCATATCCGGCAGAGTTAGAAGATGCAAATCTACTGACGATTCCTAATCTAGCTGAAACATTTGGAGTTATTAGTGGTTTTTCTGATCATACTCTTGGTACAACTGCTCCAGTTGTTGCAGTAACATTAGGTGCAAAAGTCATTGAAAAGCATTTTATTTTAGATAAATCTATCGGTGGAGCTGATGCGGATTTTTCTTTAGATAAAAAAGAGTTTGCAGAAATGGTAAGAGCAGTAAGAGATGCTGAAAAGTTACTTGGGAAAGTAGATTATAGTATGAGTGAAAAAAAGAAAAAAAACAGGCAGTTTACAAGAAGTTTATATGTGTCAAAGGATATAAAAAAAGGTGATTTTTTTACAGAGGAAAATATAAAGAGTATTAGGCCCGGATATGGAATGCATCCTAAGTATTTTAAATATATTTTAGGGAAAAAGGCAAATTCAGACATAGAAAGAGGTGTTTCATTAAAATGGAATTTAATAGATAATAAACAATGATATTAGCTTACAAAACAACATTAATTTTGAGAACTAAGTAAAATGCGAGTGATTTATAATACATGTTTTGCTGACCCATGGATAAAAGTGGCTCTGAAACTAAAAGAAGAGCATGGGTTTGAGCCGATATATTGGAATGGTTATGATGATGATGATTCGAAGAATATAGTTCCTCAATATTTTCCTGATGCTATCTACCATTCGTATTACGATGCATGGAAGGGTGTTTTTCCAAATGCGATTAGTAATAAATTTGCAGAATCTCATATTGATATTGATTTTTTAAGAGATTATGCTTCCTATGAATTACAAGCCATTAAAATGATGGATAGAATGGATCCCGATAGACATAGCTTTAGTTTTTCTGAACGACAAAGGCATTTTAGAAATATGTTAAAGTATTGGACAGCCTGTATTGATGAAATTAAACCAGATTTGGTAATTAGTTCAATAGTTCCACATAGGGTATATGACTACATACTCTATTTATTATGTAAATTTAGAAAAATAAAATATATAACTTTTCGTGAAACTGCTTTTTCAGGAAGGATTATAGCTGTAGAAAGTATTGCTAATCTTGGGGATATACTTGACGAGCAGTACGAGAGAATATTAAACTCCAAGGTAAATTCACAAATTATAAAAGAAGAAATAGGAAACGATATCTTAGATCGTTTTAATAAAGTACAAAAAGATTATGATTTAGCAGAACCAGATTACATGAAACAACATATAATTGACCATAAATTTAGTTCAACTATTTTTGGATTAACTAAGAAGTTTTTCATCGATGCAGTTCAACAAAAAGATCGTTATTTTGGAAAAAAGGGATTTCTAATAAAAGGAATACCTACTTATTTTAAGAAACGAAACAAAAGTATTGAAAAAAGTTATGTAAATTTACTGGGATACTCAATTAGAAAATTGAAAGCTAATTCCTATAAAAAGAAATTAAAGGAGTATTATAGATTAAATACTAGCAAACCTAATTTGAATGTTCCGTATGTAATTTTTACTTTGCACTACCAACCTGAAATGACAAGCAATCCATCAGGGGGTATTTTTGTTGATCAGATGCTTTGTATTGATATTCTCTCTAGGTATTTACCATCGAATTATCTAATTTATGTCAAAGAACATCCTGCTCAGTTTTACTCTCATCAAGAAGGTCATACTGGTCGAATTCAAGAATTTTATGATGACTTAAAACGGAATCCTAAAGTGCGATTAATTCCATTAGAGTATGATACATTTTCTTTAATAAAAAATTCTGTTGGTGTGGCTACTATAACCGGAACTTCCGGCTGGGAGGCAATGGTGTTGGGTAAGCCTGTAATTTGTTTTGGATTGTCATGGTATGAAAAATATAATGGTGTATTAAAGATTACAGATGAAAAATCGGGATCACAGATCCAAAATTTTATTGAGAACTTTAAATTCAACGAAAAAGATCTCCTAGCATATCTATACGCCTTTAGTAAAATCTCGATTAAAGCATATTTTTACAGAGGATTAAAAGAAAAAATGAACCAACCAGAGGAAGAGTGTATTGAGAATCTTGTAAACAGCATAATCAGGACAGCGGAAAATGAGTAAATTTAAAGTAGACTTAAGAGGATTGCTTCATCTTCGAGATCTATCAAGTGGGTATTTTGTTATTACAATTATAAAAAACGCACTTCCTTTACTGATTTTGCCAATTCTTACTAGGTACTTGAATCCAGAAGAATACGGAAATGTAGCATTGTTTACTTTTTATTTTTTAATATTCAACTCGCTGGCAGGTATTTCTATTCCTACGGTAATATCTAAATATTTTTATAAATTGGAAAAGAAAAATTTATCGGAAATAATTGGAAATTCGATTCTTATCTCAGGTGTGATTTCTCTTTTTCTAGTGTTTATTGTATTTGTTTTTTATTCCTCAATAGAAATATTTGTATATATACCGAAGATGTGGTTATTACTAATTCCCATAACTTCGTTTGCTTTTATTCTATTTTCTGTCGGTTTGAATGTTATGCGAAACTCAAAAAAAGTTTTTGACTTTGGAGTTTATCAAGTAGGAAATATTGCAATAAATATAGTTTTATCTATACTTTTTGTTGTTGTTTTTAATTTTAATTGGCAAGGTAGAATATTGGCAATAGTTTTATCATTTATTATTTCTTCAATTGCCATATTTTATTATTTAAGAAAAAATGGTTATTTAGTATTTAACTTTTCAAGCATTATAACGCGAAAAGTATTAAAAGTAATGGTTCCCCTTGTGCCAAATTCATTGCAAGCCGTTGTAATTTCGCAAATTGGAATATTTTTTATTCAATATTACTACACAAAAGAATTACTCGGAATTTATTCAATAGGCTTTCAGTTGGCTTTTGCCGTGAAAATACTTGGTGATACTTTGAACTTATCTTGGTCTCCATATTTATTTGAACAAATTTCAAATGATAAAATTTTGAACAAGCTGTATATAACTAGGATGATATATTTACTTATTGCTATTGTTTTTGTGGGATTAGTTTTTGTGAATCTATTTTCAGAATCTATTTTGAGGTTGTTAACAACTCCAAAATATTATGGCTCTGCTGAGTTTATTCCATGGTTTTCAATAGGGTTCTTATTTCAATCTTTATATATATTTTTATTTCCTATTTTGATAAGATATGAAAAACAAAATTATATAAGTATCGTAACATTCTGTGGAATGTTTGTAATGATAATTCTTAACATCTTACTTTCTAATGCCTTTGGCTATATCGGAATTTCTTATTCATTTGCTATAACTTATCTACTTATTTTTATAGCAATGTTTTGGAAAGTACAGGGAACTATGCCTTTACCTTGGTTGAGAGCATTAAAAATTTGGCAATAAATAAAATTAAAAGAGAAAATATGAACAAGCTAATACTATATTCTAAACTTTTGAAGTATTTTATAAGTTTGTATTATTGGGATTTGGCTTCTGAAGATAAAGTTAGAAGAATGCAATTAAAAAAATTTATACAGATTTTTGATCATGCAAGAAAAAGATCTAAATTTTACAGAGAATTTTATGGCGATCATGGGGTTTTAGACTTAGAGATTAAAACTTATAGTGATGTAAAAAAAGTTCCTATTATTACTAAAGAGATACTTAGAAATTATTCCACCAGAGATATTATGACATGTGATATTGGGAATGATATCAATATTCATAGCACTAGTGGATCTACGGGAGAACCATTTAAAATTGCATTCAATAAATTTGAGGATTATACATCCCATGTAAGGTTAACAAAAGAAATGATTAAACATGGTTATAATCCATTTAAAAAAGTTCTTCTTTTATCTCGTTACGAAATTGAGGATAAATTTGAAGTTGAGGAAGACCTATCAACAATTTCTATGCTTCAAAATAAATTTGGATTATTTCGAAGAAACATAATTTCTATTTTTAAACCAATTAAAAACATAATTTCTAAATTAAAAGAAATAAAACCTTTTGTACTTTGGTCCACTCCTTCCATGATTCAGTTGATTGCGATTGAACTAAAAAAGAGAAATGAACAAATAAATATACCACTTTTAGTTTTAATGTCAGAAACAATATCTTCAGAACAAATTGATTTGTTCAGAAGATGGGTTTGTAGAGATTGTCTTGATATATATGGGTGTATGGAATCCCCATCAATTGGATTTAGTTTTAATCAAATAATATCTAAAAAAATAATTAGTACTTCTGCATATGTTGAGGTAGTAAATAAGAGAGGAGAAAAGAATAATGAAGTTGGAGATATTATTATAACTAATTTATTAAACAAAACAATGCCATTTATCAGGTACGATATAGGAGATTATGTTGGTGTTCTGGGAGAAAGACAATTTCCATACAAAAAAATTGGCAGCATATATGGTCGTTTTGATGATATTATACACTTTGGTAATGATTATACTCTAACTTATCACCAAACATATCAATTGTTTCGTAATTTTCATGAGTGTGAACAATATAAATTCATACAACGAGTATCGGGAAGTATTGTTTTACAACTTAAAGTAAATCAAACTGCCAATAAGGAATTCATTCTTAATAAAGCAATGGATAGATGGAGTGAGAAGTACCCTAATTATCCTTTAACAATTGAATGGAAAGAGAGTTTTCCTATCGATAAAAAAACGGGTAAATTTAAAGTGATTGAAAAAGAGGATAGTTAGCTTTATGAATGTTGATACTGAAACAAAGAGGCTTATACTTCAGAGAATTGCTTTCATGGCAAATTCGGGAAAATCATTTGATAAAATTTCTATTGCCCTAAGAAAGTACTTTGGTATTCGGCAAAAATATTCATATCAAAGAATACCTGATAAGATATTACATTACATCTATGATTATTTTTTATTTCTTCAAAAGGGAAAAAAAATTCAAAATATTGGGAATGCATTTGAAACAATGTTAGATAATGATATGAAATTTGAGCAACATCCAATACATAGAGGTTTCTATTACGATAAGAGTAGGCATTCTCTTGTAGGTATTGCCACAGGGATAGATATTAATGTAAGTAATGGGAAGCACCACATTATTGAATTAAACCGCTCAATAGGAATATTAGAAAACATTAGACCAATATATTCAACAAGATATAGTCCTGAAATATTAAATATTGTCAAGTTTATGAAAGAATTTGAATTCAAAAAAGTATATGTAATGTATAGTAGATTACACTTGTATCGAAAAGAAATCATTGAGGCCTCTGCTGAGTTTAAAGTTAAAATGATTCCAATAAGCTATCCTTGGGTTGAATTTGACAAACAAAGTTATAATCGGCATTTTATGCCTGACACACTAGAAAGAGATACTGTTTACATGAGGTTAGAGCCAGGCTATAGTCCAATCATGCACTACTTGAGCGACAAATATGTATCGTATAAGTGGCTCTCGAAAATATATACCCAATCTCCTGAAGAATATTCGTTACTAAACATCCCTAAAACCACTAATTACTTAAGTATAGATAAGTCAAATTATTCTGAAAAGTGGCCAAATACTGTTATTAAGTTAAGTGGAAAAATGCAAGGACTTGCCGTGGCAATGCTTAAAGCAGAATCAGAAGAGAAAGCATTAATAGAGTTGAAAATCAAAAACAGAAACGAAGTACCTATGATTTTTAAGTCAACATTGGTCGATAAAGTTGTAGATAAATTGTTTGGTAATACTAAAACTGTAATTTATCAGGATTTTGTTAAACCCACAATAAAGAATGATAGAGCAGGAAGAATAAGGTTAAATATTTTTTCCAACCCATTAAAAACAATTTCGCTATCCGATTATTATATGTGGACAGTTTTTAAAACACCTGATATTTGCCTAGATGGGTTATTGGTAGATCCTAGTCCATATATAGTTAATTGGGCTTTCTCCGGTCAAAAAGCACAATTTTCGGAGTTAACATCCTCAGAGCGACAATTAACCGATCCTGCGATACCACAAATTTGCCAGTTGGTACAAAAGGGTTTGGAACAAAAGTTTATTACAAAAGGATAAATATGAAAACATTTAAAGTAGATCTCTCAATAATCATTCCGGTATTTAATGATGAAGAAGTTCTAGAAGAACTGTATGATCGTTTGATGAATATAATTCCTTCACGGTATGATGATTATGAAATCATTATGGTTGATGACGGTAGCAAGGATAATTCTTTCGAAAAATTAAAATTATTTCATCAAAAAAATAACAGAATTAAAATATTGAAACAATCACGTAATTTTGGTCAAGCAAACTCTATATTAGCAGGATTGCAGTATTCGAAGGGTGAAATAGTTGTTATAATGGATTCTGATTTACAGGATCGTCCGGAAGATATTCCTGTTTTGATAAAAGCACTGCAAGAAAAGAATGTAGCAATGTCAATAGCAAAGTGGGAATCAAGAGAAGATTCGTTAAGAAAAAAAATGGCGTCGTGGCTATTCTATCAGTTTTCGCAACGAATTACCGATATAAAATATGAAAAAGGATTGGGTGTTTTCAGAGCAATAAAAAGAGCAGCAATTAAAGAATTGATAAATGTACCTGAAATAACAGGAACTGTTCTCAGCTTACTTTATTGGTCCGGGATTAGCCGTGTTTCAGTTCCGTTAAAAAGAGATAAAAGATTTGCAGGAGCAACAGGATATACTCTAAAAAAAATGTTTAAGTTAAGCATGGAAAGAATATTTTCATACTCGCTATTTCCAATGAGACTAATGACTAATACTGGGTTGATTATTGGGTTTGTAAGTATTGTTGTAGGTCTTTTTTTTATTATTAGAAAATTTTTCAACACTGAAGTTTTGCCTGGATGGACTTCTTTAATAGTAATTGTATCTTTTTTATTCGGTGTAAACTTCATATTTATGGGATTGTTGGGTGAATATATTGGGCGCATTTATTTAGAAACAAAAAAAAGACCCAAGTATGTAACCGAAATTATTTTGGATTCATCAAAAGAGGATTGATTTTATGAAAAAAATAATTATTTTAGGAGGTTTAGGCAACGGAAGTATAATTGCGAATGCTATCCTTGATGCGAACAAACTAGATTGTAAAGAGTGGAAATTTGCAGGTTACCTTAATGATCGAGCCAAAATAGGTGAAGAAATTCAAGGCTTTAAAGTACTTGGAAGTTTAGCGGATACTAAGAAGTATTTAGATGAAGGTTATTATTTTATAAATACAATTTTAAGAATTGATGGACAGCAAGAGAGAATTGAACTTTTTGAAACATTATCAATACCCAAAGATAGATTGGCAACCTTTATTCATCCAAAAACATATATTGCCCCAAATGTGGTATTGGGATCTGGCACTGTAATTATGCCTAATGTTTCAGTAAACTCAGGTGTAATATTTGGAAATGGGTGCTTGATTTTAAACGGAGCCACAATTGCTCATGATACTATTTTTGGAAATTACTGCCATGTTGCCTCCCAAGCTTGCTTAGGAGGATATTTAACCATAGGGAGTGGGGTACACATTGGTTTAAATGCGACAATTCGTGAGAATCTTACTATCGGTAGAAATTCAACGATAGGAATGGGAGCGGTGTTAACTAAGGATGTTAAGGAAAATGAAATTTGGGTAGGTAATCCTGCAAAGTTTTTAAGGATGGCTAAGTGAAAAAACTTGTAATAATCGGCGCAAGCTATTTGCAACTTCCTCTTGTGAAAAAAGCAAGAGAATTAAATTTAGAAACGCATGTTTTTGCTTGGAAGGATGGAGCAGTAGCTGAAGAAATTGCGGATTATTTTTATCCAATATCCATTATTGAAAAAGAAAAAATACTTGCTGAATGTAAAAAAATAAATCCTGATGGAATTACTTCAATAGCATCAGATTTAGCAATGCTTACAGTTAGTTATATTGCAAAAGAGTTGGATTTGGTAGGAAATTCATTGATTTGTACTCAAAATGCAAGGAATAAATACTTAATGAGAAAACAATTCTTAAAGAATGGAATTAAGTGTCCAAAATTTGTCAAAGTACTAGAAAATTGTAATTTTGATATTAAAGGATTAAAATTTCCTTTAATTGTTAAACCAGCAGATAGTTCAGGTAGTAGGGGTATAAATAAGGTTGACTCAAAAGAAAAAATAAATGAAGCAATTGATAATGCTATTTACTATTCTTTAAGCAGAGAAGTAATTATTGAAGAATTTATTGAAGGAGAAGAAGTCAGCGTTGAAACAATATCTTTTTCAGGAAAACATTACTATTTAACAATTACAGATAAAGAAACAACAGGCTCCCCTCATTTTGTAGAAACATCTCATCATCAACCTTCTATGTATATTCCAAGGTTAGAATGTAGGATAAAAGAATTAGCTTTCCGTGGATTATTTGCTTTAGGATTTAAAAATGGTGCAGCTCATACTGAAATTAAGATCACACCTAATGCCGAATTGTATATTATCGAAACTGGAGGAAGAATGGGGGGGGATCTGATAGGGTCTGATCTCGTAAAACTATCAACAGGTTATGATTTTGTAAAGGGAGTAATAGAAGTAGCATTAGGAGAATTTAATATCCCTAAAATAGATAAAAATATGTTTTCAGGAGTTCATTATGTGTATCCTAGAACGAAAGGGATTGTAAATAAAATCATTGATACTACAGGAGATTACACTATAATTACTAATAAAGAACTAGTTCTGCAAATTGGGGACAAAGTTAAACCAATAAGTAAAAGTATTGACAGAAAAGGTTTTTATGTTTACAATGATTCTAAGAAATTAGAAGACAGAGATTTAATTAAACTCATAATAAAATAACAATATGAAAATACCTTTTAATAAACCACTAATATTGAACGACGAATTCGAGAATCTGAAAAAAGTCTTTGAAAACGATAGATTTTCCGGTAATGGAGATTTCTCAAAAAAATGTAATAAAATTTTAGAAAATAAAACTGGATGTTCAAAATCAATTGTTACTTCTTCATGCACAGATGCTTTGGAGATGACTTCTCTTTTGACAATGATTTCTCCCGGTGATGAAGTAATAATGCCTTCGTTTACTTTTGTTTCGACTGCAAGTGCTTTTGAATTAAGGAAAGCAAAGATTGTATGGTGTGATATCAGGTATGACACAAAAAACATTGATGAAAATAAAATCGAAGAATTGATTACCCCTAAAACAAAAGCAATTGTCGTCGTACACTACGCAGGAGTTGCCTGTGAAATGGATCGAATTAAAGAAATTTGCATAAAACATGGTATTTACTTGATCGAAGATGCTGCTCAATCAATAGATTGTTACTACAAAGGTCAACATCTTGGGAGTATTGGAGACCTAGGAACATTAAGCTTTCATGAAACTAAGAATATACATTGTGGTGAAGGTGGTGCTTTGCTCGTTAATAATCCATCAATGGTAGAAAAAGCGGAATTTATCAGAGATAAAGGCACAAATAGATCACATTTTAATCAAGGTAAAGTTGATAAATATACTTGGCATGAACTTGGTTCAAGTTACTTAATGTCCGAATTGCAGGCTGCATTTTTGTATTCCCAATTAAAAGTATCAGAAGAAATAAATGAAAATAGATTAAAAAGCTGGCGACTCTATTATGATTTATTGTTAAAAACATTACCAAAAGAACAGCTTCCTCACATACCAGAAGAATGCATACACAACGCCCATATGTTTTATGTTTTAGCAAATGACGAGAAAGAAAGGGAAGAATTATTGAAACACCTTGCAGATAATGATATTAACGCAATATTTCACTATATACCTCTTCATGAAGCCCCTTATTGGAAGGGTAAATACAGCAATATTCATCTTTCAATAACTGAAAAAGTGAGCAAGACAATAATAAGATTACCACTCTTTTACAAAATCAAAAAAAGTGAGATATTACATATCGTTGACACTTTAGAACGTTTTTACAAAAAATAAGATTTACTTACTTATTCTATAAAAACAATCTCCTTTTTCTTCAATTTTTATCTTTTTGCCTTATTAAGTAATAATAGTTATATTGTAAAACTATGCATTATGTATGGTATGTATGGGATAACTAATCAAGTAGGGATTGTAATGCCTGTAAAGATAAAAATCACCGATGAACAAAAAGCTCTTCTAGCTAAAATAGCCAGAGTAATAGCCTCAAAAGGTATGACAACACCAACAATATTTTTTCTGGAAACAATGCAACCTCTTAACTATATTGGAAGTCAATTCATGGCATATTTAGAGCCGTTTTTGACATTTGTTATACCTAGAGATGCATACAATGACATTCAAAAAATTTTAGAACAGAGAAAGGGAATAGATTATTTCCTTTCGATCTTGGAAGATGAAGAATTTAAAAAACAGAAGCATGATAAGCAGGTAAGGCAGGATATTAAAAATATTAAAAAAATGGAAAAAGTTGCTCAACAAGAAAAGAAAAAGTTGGAAAAAAAGCTGAAGAAGCAAAAGGAAGAAAAATGAAAAAACTGATAATCGCTGTTACAATAATTTTTACATTTAATTTATTTTCGAATGGGTTATATACACCCCCAAAAGAGAATAAATTTTCTCCCCGAGCAGAATATTTTATCAATTCCGGGACAAAAGAGAATAAAGCATTTGTAATATATTTTACAGATAAGAATGTTTTAGACCAAAAAAGCTATGAAGAAGCCATATCTAAAGTAGAGATCAGTGAAAAAGCTTTAAATAGAAGAGCAAAAACTTTCAGAAGACAGGATAATTTAATATCATTCTCAGATCTACCGGTTCATCAAGGTTACATAGAAGAACTAGGTCTAAAAAATATTAGATCTGAGTCAAAATGGTTTAATTTTGTGTCTGCAGAGATCACAGCAGATAAAGCAATTGAAGTTTCAAAAAATAACTTTGTAAGATACATTGACATACTTCCAGCTAAAGGCAAAAAATTAGACACTAAATCTATAGAAGTGAATAGTTCTAAAGATCCCCGTTTTTACGGAGATGCATATGACCAAGTAAATCAGATCAATATACCAGCCGTTCATGATCTTGGATACCATGGAGAAGGGGTAACTCTGTTGATAATTGATACTGGTTTCAAGAAGGATCATGAAGTCTTTGACAGTCTGACTGTTATAGGGGAAAGGGACTTTATATTTGATGACAACAATGTTTCTTTAGACTCAAATGATGTGATAACATATCAAGAGACACACGGTACGGCATGCTGGTCTATAGCTGCAGGTTATAAACCAAATACTTTAGTAGGACCTGCTTATAGGTCTAATTTTCTTTTAGCCAAAACAGAAGATTATCTGAATGAAAGTACACTTGAAGAAGATTACATGGTAGAAGCTCTTGAATGGGGGGAAGCTTTGGGAGCAGATGTTGTTTCAAGTTCTCTGGGATACAGTGAATTTGATGATCCCTTGCAAAATTATGCTTACGAAGATATGGATGGTGAAACTGCGATATGCACACAGGGTGCAAAAAGAGCTGCTTACCTAGGTGTGTTAATATGCAATTCCATGGGTAATTCAGGTGGAGATACATGGAAGTATATGACGGCTCCATCAGATGCGGATAGTATTATTTCTGTAGGTGCGGTTGATCTTAATGGAGATATCGCATTGTTTTCATCTTACGGCCCAACTTATGATGGTAGAATAAAGCCGGAAGTAGTTGCTTGGGGAGTAAATAACTATACAGCAGTATATACTTCAACCACTTCTTATGGAACAGGATCTGGTACATCATATTCAACTCCATTAACAGCCGGAGTTGCATGTTTATTACTTTCAGCGCATCCTGAATGGACAAATATGGATGTAAGAGAAGCGATGATGATGACTGCTGACCGTTCAAGTAATCCTGATACAGATGGAAGATATGGATGGGGTCTGATAGATGCTCTTGCTGCTGTAAATTATAATCCAACAGGAATTGAAACTACTGAAAATCTTGTCAGTGGAATAAAATTATATAATTACCCTAATCCCTTCAACCCGGAGACAGTCATACACTACACTGATCTTGCGAAAAATTCTAAGATAAATATTTATAATATAAGCGGAAAATTAATTTCAGAATATTCAAATTTGTCAGGATCAGGTAAAATAAATTTTAATGCTGAAAATTTACCTGCGGGAGTATATTTTTGTAGCGTAAACAATGAAAATATGATGAATACTATAAAAATGTTGTTACTAAAGTAGTAAGTTGATTATATCAAAATAAATAAGTGAATTTCACTTGGAGGTTATATGAAAGTAAAAATAATTATTTGGGCATTGATACTGATCTGGTTCATTTCGTGTTCAGTTCCGTCAGACGCATCTGATGATATTACGATCGAGAATTGGAAACTTGAATTTTCATTTGACAGAGAAAAATTTGAGTTTGATACAATGAAATTGGAAATTGAATTAGATCCAATAGCTTTCCCTGAAAGTTTGAAGGTTGCATCTATATTAGACTCAACAAGTCAGGATTTTAATGACTATGTTGTTGAAGGTGGATCGGAATCAAAATCCATTCAGTATCGTAATGGAGTTGGTATTGGTGGCAATGTTGCAGTGCCTCTTGTTATTTATAAAGATTCGTTAACAGGACTTCCGCAAGATCCAATGTTTCTATGGGCAAATACAGATAGTATGAAAATACATATGACAATTACAAATAACTATAGTGAATTGACCTATGATTCGTTGAATCTTGTTCTTTTGAGAAAAGACTCACTATTCACTGATCCAGTCAGCGCTCCACCAAATATTCCAACAAATAGAGTCATAATAGATACTACATTGTACGATTTCTTGCCTGGAACAGTTCGAGAGGATTCATTGCTTTTAGATAAAGTATGGATAACCGAGGATATGACATTAAGATTGACCGCATATAATAGGGATTTGACTACGGGTGAAAATATTTCAGGAGTCGATTCTAATGATGACCTTGTTTTTAATCTAACCATAGACGATTGTACTTTCCATCGTGCTTATGCTGATTTTTCTGCTCAATCTGTACAAGAAACAGACGTTTATGGCAGAGATGACACAGGTACCGGATATAGTAACATTAAACTTAGGTCGGTAATATTAAAAGATGCACAATTAGCTGTTGATGCAAGAAACGTAACTGATCTTGAAGTCTATATTGATGGAAACTTGGATAGGTTCTACGATCTTAAGTTGGATTCAAATGAGACTGTAATTGTTAATGTGGATCCGTTTACGGTAAGCCCAAGGACATACACTGAAGATATCTTGACACCGGTTAATCTTGATAGCTGCAAGCTTTATGTAGATTATGATTTACAAAGTGCAACAGTGACGCATTCTGCTACAGCCCAAGCGGCATCGTCTTCATCGGATCGTCCGTATGTTCTTCTTACTCAACAGGATAGTGTAAGCTTTTATTTTGAAGTAGAAAGTAGTGGTGGATCATTTGATTTTGTACCTTTCTATGAGTTTGATGGTGTAGTTGAAAGTGAAACAATAGAGATTTCTGAGACTACAGGGGGCTTTGCTGATGATATTGACTGGGATGACTATAATGGTGTAACTTTAAATTCAATGAACCTGAATATTCTGGCAAAATTTACAAGATCTGATTTATATATGCAAACATTGGATTTGGAAGATTTTGAAATGAGAGGGATTAAGGCTGATGGTTCGACTAGTGCCTGGGTATGGTTAGAAAGTCATAATTTAACGAATTTTAACAACGATACTCTTCTTATTACAGAGAGACCAGGTTCTCCAGCAGTATTTGAATCTATAATAAACTTTCAACCGGACAGTATAGAATATCGAGCTAATGCAACTATGTCATTTGATGGAAAGTTATTTTTCGATGATAAATTAAGCCTAGAACTACTTGTAAGCACACCATTGGAGATAACTATTACTGATTCATTAGTAAAAAAATTAGAAGTTCATGATATGGACACATTGGATATTGGCGGTGATTCTGAAATCCTTAGTTTAAAAGTAAATTCTTTTATAAACAATCCACCTGACCCTCTTGACAGAAATGCAAAGATTAAATTCACTATCAATATTTCTGACTCAATTGTTATTGACCCTATAGATTCTACGGATGTTCTTGCCGGGGATGTTAAGGAAATATTTAGTTTGTACATAACTGCGAACCCGGATGCTTTACCAAACGGTTATATGCTTAATAATCTAGCTGACAACCAAGGATTAGATATTGATGAAGATGGAATATCATTTCCACCAGATATTATTACAATGATGATGGAATCGGATACTTATATGCAGGAAATAATCACTATTTATCCTGATGGAGTAGGATCCATTTATCTGAATGATACAGGATTTATTGAGGTTCAAACAAAAATTAGCGGAGAGTTAAAATTAAGCACAGGAGATGGTGAATAAGATGAAGAAAAAATTATTTATTATTACAACTCTCTTTCTACTTTTAAATCTTTACGCGGGATTAAATAATCCTACGGCTATGGGATCATCGTATAGTAACGGATTATTGTTAAAAGGGATAGATGCAGTAAGATATAATCCTGCAAATCTTGGTTTTTCTACTGATTATAGAGGATCCATAAATTTCTTTCCAGTTAGTGTTTTCTTTGAAAATTCTTTCTCTCGTAATATTTATGACGATTATATTGCCGATGGTGGAGATAATTCATGGTCAGAAAGCGATATTGATGATATACTATCTCAATTGAGTGATAAATGGAGATTGCAGAATAATGTAAATGTAGATCTGATTGGATTCAGTACACACCAAAGAGCTTTCACATTGAATGTGCAATCTGTCGTTGACATTTCTTTTCCAGAAGCTGTATTTGAGCTTTTGTTAAGAGGAAATGAAATGGGAGAAGAGTATGATTTCAATGATTTTGATGCTGAAGTAATGAATACGGCATCTCTTGGTTACAGTTTTGCTGAGCAGGTTAAATTAGATGGTGTTAAAGAGATATTTAAAGAACTTTCTGTAGGTGCTACGATAAGATATATATATGCTATACCTACAGCAAAAATGGAAGATCTCGATGAAAACAGTGATAAAGATATAACGGTAGCTTATTTTAAAATGGACAATGTGAATGCTTACTTAGATACTGATGATGTAATCGACAGCACTTCAACCTCTGAAGGTGCTACTACAGTAAAAGGTGCATTCGATCTTCTTACATCTGAAGGTGGCCAAGGTATTGGTATTGACTTGGGAGTTGCTGCAAAGATAAACAAGCGAATGAACATAGGTTTAAGTGTGACCAACGCTTTAGCAGGTATCAGCTGGTATAAAAATAATAAGATTTACAGATATGATTATGAAATAGATGGAATATTATTGACTGAGATGGATTCAGTAGGAGTTGATTCGATGTACACTCTGAAAGATGTTGCTGAGACTAGAAAATTCTTTACAGTTCTTCCGCCTGAATTAAGATTGGATTTCACTTGGGAATTTCATCCGGGAAATCAGAGAATTTTCTGGACAAATTCTTATGTTCAAGGTTTTAAGAACGAATTACTTTCTACAACAATGCCAAAGTTCTCAACAGGTATTCAGTGGAATCACAAAAAAGCAGATTGGTTTGTTTGCAGAGCAGGAATTACAGGTGGTGGAGATGCTTTATATTCTTCGGCTATCGGATTTAGCCTAGCATTTAGTCATTATTCATTTGATATTGCAGTGGAAAATAAGTATGGGTACGGTGCAAGTTCGAAGGGACTTGGAGTAGCAGTAGGACAAAAGTTTTACTGGTAAAATGGTAAAAGCTTCGAACTTTTGCGTTATTGGTCAAATTTATATCAAGGTCACTTAGTTAAGCTAAGCTCCCTTTCAAAATTTAACCAGTTCCTTGAACTTCTTTGCTTTTAAACATTTTCTATTATAATATTGGCTGGATGATTGAAATTCAGTCGATTTTATTTAAAGTTTATCATTTAAAATAAGGAAATATATGAGCAAATTAAAAATCGGTGTTATAGGTTGTGGACATTTAGGTAAATTTCACACAAAGATGCACACAATGTTACCAGATATCTCTGAATTGATAGGTGTTTACGATCTTAATCCGGAGCAAAGCCAAAAAGTATCAGGAGAATTTAACTGTAAGCAATTTCATAGTATTGATGATCTACTTTCAATGGTAGATGCAGTAATAATAGCATCAGCAACACAGTCACATTATGAAGTTGCAAAACAATGTCTGAATGCAAATAAGAGCATTTTCATTGAAAAACCTATTACTGCCACAGTTCCTCAAGCTGAAGAGATAGTTGCTTTAGCCGAAGAAAAGGGTTTGATCATTCAGGTTGGACATATCGAAAGGTATAATCCAGCATTTTTTCAGATAGAACATATGAAAGTTGACCCAATGTTCATTGAAGCTCACAGATTGGCATCTTTCAATCCCAGAGGCTCCGATGTTTCTGTTGTTCATGACCTAATGATACATGATATCGACCTTATTTTAAGCTTGATCAGTGCTGACGTTGAAAAGGTTGACGCAGCTGGTGTTGCAGCTTTGACAGATACACCTGATATTGCAAACGTAAGGATAAAGTTCGCAAATGGTGCAGTAGCAAACCTTACAGCTTCAAGAATATCAATTAAGAAGATGAGAAAATTTAGAATATTCCAGAAAGAAATGTATATATCACTTGACCTTGACAAAGGTGCAGCCGACGTATTCTCCCTTGCTGATGAAAGTGATACCACTGCTAAAGGAATGGCTATTGCAAACATAGAATCCAAAGGCAAGAAGATCATGTATGTCAAGAATGAGGAAGGTCAGATAAATGCACTTCTTGAAGAGAACAGGGATTTTGTTAATTCAGTATTGAATGGAGCTCCTGTGAAAGTTACCGGAAAAGATGGATTAAGAGCATTGATCACAGCAGAAATGGTTATATCGGAAATTGAAAACCAATTAAAATAATGTAGAGACGTAATATATTACGTCTCACAACACAGGGAATAATAATGGAATGGTATTCAATTGATATAAATATTACAGATGAAATTTTGAAAGATGTCATTACGGATTTTGCTTTTTCGTTAGGATGTCAAGGCATTGAAGACCTTGACGAGACTACATTTGAGGATAAAACGGGACTTAGACTTTTCTTTGGAGATGATAACAATCCAGAGAAGATCATAGGCCAATTGAAAGTTTTCTTCAGAGATAAAGATATTGAAGGTATGGCAGATATCAGTATTGAAAATATTCCTAAGCTGGACTGGAGAGAGGAATGGAAGAAGAGCTATAAACCTATTGATGCAGGTAAATTTATTGTTATTCCTTCCTGGCAGACCGTTGAATCTGACAAAATTAAGATATTCATTGAGCCGAAGATGGCTTTCGGAACAGGAACTCACGAAACTACGAAACTCATGCTTGAACAGATAAGTAAGCTTGAACTCAAAGGTAAGAAAATTTTTGACGCAGGTTCAGGGTCAGGTATTTTGTCTATTGCAGCTGTAAAAAATGGAGCTGAGATAGTTACTGCGGTGGATATTGACGAAGAAAGCTATGATAATTGCAGAGAAAATGCTGAATTGAACGGAGTTGCTGAGAAAATAATTGTAAAATTCACCAATGATCAGGATTATGCTGTTAAAGATGAATATGATGTTATTCTTGCAAATATAAATAGACTGGTGCTTGAGAAACTGTTGCCGAATTTCAAAAAGATCGTAAAACCCGGTGGGATCATTCTTCTTTCAGGTATTCTTGTGGATGACAATGAGAAGATGTATAAAAGAATACAGGAAGTCGGCGGATTTAAATCGGATGGGTATTTTGAAATGGGTGAATGGTGTTGTATGAAGATAAAAAGAATTGCCAATTTACAAAGAGAAAATTAATGAAATCAAATAGGGTTCAATATAAAAAGGAACTAACAACTACATTTGAGAAAGAGGTTGTTGCATTCTTAAATCACCGTGAAGGTGGTATTATTTACATTGGTATTGAGGAGAATGGTTCCATTTTTGGGGTAAAAGAACCAGATAGACTTCTGCTTCAGATAAAAGATAGATTTAAGAACAATATTCTTCCATCAACCTTAGGGTTATTTGATGTCTTATTAGAAAATCGAAAAAATAAAGTTGTAATAAGGATAGCTTTAGCCGGTGGAATGGAAAAACCTTATTACATGAAAAAATCAGGAATGACCGAAAAGGGATGTTATATCCGAATTGGAAGTGGCTCTGAACCTATGCCTATAAAAATGATTGAAGAATTATTTGCAAGTCGTACACGAAATTCTATTGGTAAGATAAAATCAAACAGCCAAGATCTAACATTTGAGCAATTGAAAATTTATTATAGTGTATCGGGATTTGATCATGGAGAAAAATTTGCTTCGAATCTTGAATTATTAACCGAAGATGGTTCTTATAATTATGCAGCATATCTTCTTGCTGATGCTAATGGAAATTCAGTGCAGGTAGCAAAATACCGAGGTCTAGACCGATTAGATTTGATCGAAAGCAATGAATATGGTTATTGTTCACTTGTAAAATCATGTAAGCAGGTATTGGATAAACTTGAAGTGGAAAATAGAACTGTTACAAAGATAACTCCCAAGAAAAGAATTTCTATTAGTCTTTGGGATCCAATTGCTTTACGTGAGGCTGTGATAAACGCAATAATTCACAATAATTATACAAATGAAGCGGTTCCAAAATTTGAAATATTCGATGATCGTATTGAAATTACTTCCGCAGGTACTATTCCGTTGGGAATTGAAAGGGAAGAGTTTTTTCAGGGATATTCAATTCCTCAGAATAGGATACTTATGCGTATTTTCAAAGATATAGATATGGTGGAGTATCTTGGTTCGGGTATGCCTCGTATTCTGAAAGCATACAAACGCAAATCTTACATTTTTACTTCGAATTTTATTCGTACAGTATTCCCGGTTTCTCTGAAAGCATTAAAGTTAGATGGAGTGTCAGATAAAACTACAGGTAAGAAAACTACAGGTAAGAAGTCTACAGGTAAGAAGTCTACAGGTAAGAAAACTACAGGTAAGAATAGGGAGTAAATTTAGAACTAGTATCTGAAAACCAGTATATCACTATTCTCAAAAAGACTGAAGCTTTAGGATTAACTTTAAATGGGATAAACTATCAGCTTCGTTGATAGCAGAAAAATAATCAGATGATCCGTATTGGGGGACGATTTCCATTCGTACCCTATTTTCTTTTGTAAAATTTATTTTATCAACAACATTCGTTTTGTATCAACAGGTTCGCTATTCAGCTTTAATTGAGAAAAATATACACCTGAATTTAAACTGTTACCGTCAAATTTAATATTATACAACCCTGTATTTTGTTCTCTATTGACTAATTCAGATACAACTTCCCCTTTTGTATTATAAATAACCAAGCTGACCATTCCTTTTTCTGAAAGTGAGTAAGATATTGTTGTTTCAGGATTAAAAGGATTCGGGTAGTTTGTAAATAATTGCGATGTTTTTGGGATTGATGGTTGATCATCAATAGAAGTATCATCTTTTACTTTGAATATATAAAGCTCATCATTAACTATTATCCCTGAAATAAAACCATCAGGTATAACTTTAAAAATATCCAGATTAGAATATACTTGTGTCCAAAGCAAATCCATTCCTGTTCCATTATATCTAAATTTCCAAATAGTATTGGTATCTAATCCACGAACAATAAAATCTTTGTGTGACATCTCTTCTACTTCAATAGATTCATTGAAAGGAGTATATTCCCATGATACATCTCCTTGTCCGTTAATGATCAAAAGATGATTTTCACCCTCGTCAACATCATTATTATCATTTTCATCAACCCAACAAGTTGTCAGATAAGTAGAATCGGTAAGTGTCTCAATGGAAGTGTATATTAAGTTTATTTCATCTGGGTCATTAATATAGGGGTAAGGATCGTATGGATAGTATAACTGCCAGTCTATATTGAAAGATTTATTTAATTTTATTATGAATGAATATGATTTTATTGTGTCAAGTTGGGATTTCGTTAGATATGATTGAATTTCACCAGTCATAATAACACCATTATCTTTAGTAATATCAACACTCCAAGCATTGAATCCATTACCTCCAGTTGTATATAGTGAGTCAGGTGGAAAATTTGGTGTGTCATTTGGAAATAACTTACATAGACTATCGATGGGACTAATTCTACTTACAGCTCCCCGAGAATAAACGTATCCATTATCACTCGTAGGCAAAATATAATTTAAATGGTAGCTATCACCATATAAATAATTAGGGATATAATCAGTAGTGTCGATTAGTGCACCTTCTTCATTACAAGTAGCCAAAGTGTAGTATCGGTATGATAAAGGATTATATCCTGAATCTGTATTGCCAGCTAGGATTATACCTTCATAGCATGAAACCATACCGACTAGATTATGGAATAACTTCCCGTAATCTTGCTCAAAGATCAACTCCCCATTTGGACTTAACTTAAGTAAATTGATATCCGGTGAAGATATTAGCGAGTCAAATGTACTGGAAGCCCAGTTTGCATAATTTGGAGCACCACTATAACCTCCAATATATATGTCCCCATTTTCATCAGTATCTATCTGAACAACACCATTATCTTCAGTATTCAGCGGTATTGCATAACTCCATTCTATGCTCTGAGAAAAAGAAATTGTCAAAGAAATCAATAGAAAATAAATAATGTATTTCATAAAGTTCCTCCTAGGGAAATATTGTATTTTCGAACAAAAGTTATATCAATATTAAATTAGTAAAATATATTTATTTTGTCAAGAAAATAAATTGTGTGTTTCGTTCGGCATCGTTTTGTTTTGTAAAACGAATGTATTAGTATTATATTATAGAAAATAGTTTAAAAATTATAATGTAGGGTCGAACCCATGTGTTCGACTGGAAGGGATATGAAAACATCAGAACACGCAGATAGAACAGAAAAGCTGGTCGGTATCAGAGCCGAGGATATCCATAAATGGATAGACGGTTTCTTTGATTTTGACGGATTTGAAGATTTCCTTCGTTCAGAGAAAGTTACCGGATATGATCCTTATGACCATAGAAAATTCAGACATTGTGTTGAGGCTTTGGATGAAGCTTATGAAGCTTTTCAGGATAAATATACAAGACAGCAGATAAAAGCTGTTATTGAGCAGCATATTAAGGACGATTACAACGGATATATCCCCCATAGAGAAGATTTTGAAAATGGTACTTTTACCGAGCATTACCATGAAAATGATGGATTGAAAGAAAGTGAATCTATCCTGAGTGAGACCGAGCTTTCAGATTATTTCAAAGGGAAATTCTATACTCAGAGTAAGAAAAAGAATAAAAAACTTACTACCGGATTTCAGTTGAGGATTGTTCTTCCGACAATTCTGGCTATAATCTTATTTGTATCATCAGTTTTTATAGTGATACTTCCTGTTTTTAGAAGTAATATGCTTGATAGAAAGAAAGAAATGATCAAAGAACTTACTGCTGCTGCTATAAGTGTAATTGAATTTAATATAGACCTGGAAAAGAAAGGGACTCTCACTAGAGAAGAAGCTCAAGAGAAATCTATCATTGAAATAGAAGCAATGAGATACGGAGATGAAAATAAAGATTATTTCTGGATCACTGATATGCAACCGAATATGGTAATGCATCCCTATCGAACCGACTTGAAAGGTCAGGATCTTTCAGATTTCAAAGATGTCATGAACAAAAGTGGAAAATATCTGTTTGTTGAGTTCGTAAAAATAGTCAAAGCTCAGAAAGAAGGATATGTAGAATATCTTTGGCAGTGGAAGGATGATCAGACAAGGGTCGTTCCAAAGCTTTCATTCGTGCAAGGGATACCTGAATGGCAATGGATAATCGGCACAGGTGTATATATTAATGATGTAGAAGATGAAATAGCTTTATTGACCAAGAATATCATGATAATATTCTCAATTATTGCGGGTGTTTTAATACTTATTTTGAGCTACGTGATATTTCAGAGTAAGAGAATAAATAATGATCTTTTACAAGCAGAAGCAGGTTTGACAGAAGCCAAAGACAGATATAAAGCCTTGGTAGAAGCATCAAATGAAGGTCATATTCTTGAAGTTGAAGGAGAAAATGTCTATTCAAATTTCACTCTTCAGAAAATGCTTGGATACAGCGGAAAAGAGTTATCATCAATTAAGACAGTTGATCTTTTAGTTCCAAATTCCAAGGTAAACGAATATGGAGTAAAACAATTAAAGAAACTTTCTACAGGTAAAACAACATCAGGAGAATTCGAAGCTCAGTTGCGAACAAAGACAGGTGAAGTTTTAGATGTAGTAATAACAACGACCCGTACATTTTTCCTTAAAAAGAAAGGTCATGTCATATCGATCAGGAAAATATTACGGAAGAAATTAAATGACATGATGGGATCATACGGAGAAACTCAGTTTCATCCTGGAAGCATATTTGTGACTAAAAAAGTTAAAGATATTTGCAGAATGGATGCCAGAGATAAGACGATCACGGATAAAATATCTGCTGACACACCGGTATTTGAAGCTCTCGAAATAATGAAGAGTAAAGAAAAGGATACTCTTAATGTAGTTAATGAAGAAGGAAAGGTCATCGGCATAGTTGGTTACTACGATATAGCAATGATGTACGCAGGATTGCCTACAGGTATGCTTTATGAAATTGAAAATAGTGAAAATGTCGGTCATGTGATAAGAACCTTGAACAGATTACCAGATCTGATAAGAGAAATGACAGCTCAGGGTACAAGATCCGATACTCTCCGGGAAACTATAAGTAAAATGTACACAGCTGCAATAAAGCTTTTTATAAAAATTTCATTGGAAGAAGTAGGTAAACCTCCTGTTAAATTCGCGTTTTTATCTCTCGGCAGCACCGCACGACAGGAAATGACGATGTTCTCGGATCAGGACAATGCACTTATATTTGAAGATACAAAAGAGATTGATAAAGCAAAGAAATATTTCATCAGGCTTGCAGATAAGGTCTGTACAAAGCTGAATAAAGCAGGTTATCCGTTCTGCCCCGGTGGAATTATGGCTGTAAATCCAAAATGGTGCCTGTCATTAACAGAATGGAAAAATAATTTTTCCGAGTGGATACAAAATGCAACTCCCGAATCGATACTTGAAGTTAATGTATTCTTTGATATTAAAAATGACTACGGAGATGAAGGTCTAGTTTCTGAGCTTCAGGAACATATCAAAGTTCAGGTCGATGATAATCCTGCATTTTTCATAAATTTTGCTCAAAATTGTCTAAGATACAAGGAACCGCTGAATCTTCTTGGAAGGATCAAAGCTGAGAGCAAGGACGGTGCTAAGACTTTCAATATTAAGGATAATTTAATTCCAATCGTGAACTTCGGTAGGTTGTATGCATTGAAGAATCATATCACAGAATCAAGTACTGTCAAAAGGCTATATTCTCTATTCGAAAAAAATGTTCTCAAAGAACAGGAATATCACGAAATAGTGTATGTATTCAATCATTTATGGCATCTGAGATTTTACAATCAGATAATATCTCACTCAGAGCTAAAAAAAGCTGATGATGAAATGGGATTAGAGGAATTGACGGATATCGAAAGATTGAATTTAAGGAATGTATTGTCAGAAATATCGAATTTCCAAGCGAGAATTAGCCAGGATTTCCTGGATGGCACGATTTAAATAATTGACAATTTACAATTAAACCATACGGTCGGGCTTTACGTCCGACCTGAAACGAATAAAAGATATTTACCACAGAGAACACAGAGAAAAGATGAGGGTGGATGTAGAGACGCAACACTTTGCGTCTCACCACACACACGAAAAAAAAGATTTTACAGGAAGATGGGAAGATAAGGAAGAATGTAGGGGACGATTCCCATTCGTCCCCTCTTTTGTTTTGTAAAATGAATTAAGAAGAAGTATATTGTAATATAATAGTTAAGTGGTTTAATAATTTCTGGGAGTTTTATAATGAAATGTTTTGTTTTATCAATACTTTTCTTAGTATTTACGAGTTGTGTAGTTCAAAAATATGTACCACCACCTCCAGTTACGGTTATGCAACCAAATACGATAAAATGGATTCCTTTGGTGAGAGGTGGCACTATTTCATATAACGAGGGTTATTTTAAACATCCAAATGAAATGTATTTGAACAATGGGATGATTTTATCAAAAAATGGTTGGACAATTCTAAAAGAAGTAATAGAGCCATTTTCAACAAAATCTAGTGAAGTAATTATCAATGCTTTTTTAAGATATAGTTTTGGTTATGATAAGGTTGATAAAGTAATCAAATTTAGACCACTTCAAGACTTTTCGAGTCCTTATTTAGAAAAATCATTCATATTGCTTAAAGGATTTATTGAGAATAATAAAGTTTCGGGATCTATTATGTTTAACCATCATGGAAAGTCTTGGTTATTTGCAAAAACAATAAAGATTGTAGCGGATGATTTTACTTGGGAGTCACCTGAATTAAACTTTATGAGAGAAAATGGAAGTGACTATATCGTAGAATATACTTTTATGGATTTAGAAGATAAGGATTCAAGAATTCTATTAGACAATATTATTAAATCTAAAGAAACGATTATAAGATTTAGAGGTGATCAATATTATTCAGATTTTATTGTTAGTGACAGAATGAAATCAGATATAAAAATAATGTTAAAAGCGATTGATATTATAAATGAATAGATCAGATAAAAATGGAGAAGTAGAGGAATAGAAATGACTGAGAAATTCGAACTAATAGGTAAATGGTGGTTTCACGATAATCAAGATAAATCCTATTGCGGTTTATTAAAGTATGAACCGATAAAAGGTAGTACATTAAAAATTGATTTGGAAAATTGGAGTACTTGGAAAAGTGAACTTCATTCTGAGGATTATATCGTTCATGGTACTTCAATAAATAAAAAAATCACAATGCTAAAAAATCAAAATTTGACAAATTCGGAAATTTTAATACTGGGGAACAAGCATCTAAATTCAAGAGAGTTAAATTTCAAAAGCTATGAAGTAGAAATTGCATATCTTAACAACTGGTCGTCAATTGAATTATTTAATGACGATAAAACATTAAACAATCGATTACCTCAACTTGTATCAAATATTAATGATACTTTTTCTATAACACTAAATCAAAGAATTAAAACGGATAGACCTAATAAAGAAGCTTGGTCGGTTGAATATAGACCATACCTTCAATTTCGTTATAAAGAGGGAAAAAATTATTTTGATTTTAAAAAAGATTTATTGCATTTCACAAATTTTATCAGCCTTGCTGTAGACGGGGGTGGGTATTTTGAAAGCATTAGAGCCTATAATGATGATGATACTTTTGAAATAGTAGAAAAAAGGTATTTTGGTGCTAAAGATGCAAAAGAGAACACATACAATGAGCTTTTCGACTTAAAAGATATTATCAATGAAATGGGATTTGATAAAGCGATTAAAAATTGGTACGTAAAAGATAAAGAATTATTAGGTTCATTTAGTGGTTTGTTTTTTGTTTCTCAATATAGTAAGAACTTATTAGAATTTGAATTTCTATGCTTGGCTCAAGCTTTAGATTCATTAACAACATATTATATTAACGAAGAAGAAAAAAATAATCATAACATTAAAAATCATTTACCACCAAAAGAATTTGATAAATTAAAAGAAGAAATTATATTATCAATTGAATCGGAGGATCACAAAATGTGGTTAAAAGATGCATTAAGGAATGATGTGTCTTTTAAAAAAAGAATTAATATAATCCTAAATAAGTATCAGAAGATATTAAAGATATCAAATAAGAAGAGCTTTGCTACTTTCATTATTAAAACGAGAAATGCTATATCACATGGGAGTCATTTGTATTCCACTGACTCAGAAGTTAAAAAAGGTAAAGAACTTGTCGAATTATTTTATGGTGTAAAAATGATTTTAACAACTGTAATGCTAAGAATAATTGATTTTGACTATGATAGTATTAAATCTAAATTATCAAGATTGTGTTATTATAAAGAAATTTTGAATGGAAAAATTAAATTTAAAAGCAACTCGCAGGAATAAATTATTTTAAATAAAGAAAATTTCTAATGATTACAAGATTGTAGGCGATGATTCCCATTCGTCCCCTTTTGTTTTGTAAAACAAATATATAAGTATTATATTGTAACAACCAACCAAATACTGATAAATAAAAACAGGTGTTTAGATGAAAAAATTAATCTTATTTCTTATGATAATGCTGTTTGCAGGATTGATATTTGTATCTTGCAGCGATGATACAGTAGGTGCAAACTCGTCAAGCCCAATTACTTTTTATAAAACTTATGACAGTGATGATCATAATTACGATAGAGGGTATTCAGTTCAGCAAACAATAGATGGTGGCTATATAGTTACTGGTCGTAAAGGATCATCCTCAAATACAACGCTTAATTATGATATGATTTTACTTAAGACAGATATAAACGGTACAAAAGAATGGTTTAAAGCTTACGGTGCTGATTCTAGCGAAGTAGGGATGGCTGTTATACAAACAATCGACAGCGGATATGTAGTTTTGGGATATACCTTTTCACTCGGAGCTGGTGAATACGATATTTGGCTAGTTAAGTTAGATGTTGATGGAAATGAAGAGTGGAATAAAACATTTGGTGGTGCTAGGACCGATATAGGGAATTACATTCAGCAAACTACGGATAATGGATTTATTATTGTTGGGACAACTCAATCTTTTGAGGATGGGTATAGAAATGTTTGGTTAATTAAGACGGATGAAAATGGTAACGAAGAATGGAATCAAATTTACGGAACTTCTGATCAGGAAAGAGGTAAGTGTGTACAACAAACTGCAGACGGTGGTTATATAATTACTGGTAGTAGAGATGTTTTTGATGTTTATACCGGAAGTGATAGTGATGTTTTATTATTGAAAACAGACAATAGTGGTGCCATTGAATGGGAAAAAGTTTTAGGAGAAGAAGATAATGATGAATATGGCAATTCAGTTATTGAAACATCTGATGGGGGATTTATAATAGCAAGTACTAATACGGTATTTTCATATGTAGAGGGATTGTGGATTCTTGGAACAGACTCAATCGGTAATGTAATATGGTCACGTGAAAAGGATTCGTATCCTGATGATCTAATAGGAAACTATATTAGTCCGACTACGGATGATGGTTTTGTTATTGTTGGCAAGGTGGAGTCAAATTCTTATGGGGGTGTATCAGATATAATATTATTGAAGTATGGTAATAATGGGTCTTTTAAATGGGATCAGTTATACGGAGAAGAGATTGGAGCTGAATATGGTTATTCTGTGCAGGAAACTACAGACTATGGTTTTATTATTACAGGCAACGAAAATATATTTGATATTTTGTTAATTAAAACAGATGAAAATGGTAATGTTGGGGAATAGAATGACGAAGAATAAAGTTATTGTACACAGAGTAAACACTTGGTCAAGTTTTACAAAACTTATTGATGAATTGAATTATAAAGTTATAAAACCGGGGCATATTAGACATTCTGGTGGAGCTATCTTTCGTGGTCATTCAGATCCTAGTTGGAAACTAGAGTCTAAATTAGAAAGAAACCTAGCATTAAGAGTGAGTAAAGAGCAAATAAATCCAATTATAAATTTGAAAATACATAATGGAAAAGAATGGTACGATGAAACCTGTGAAAAAATTTTAAAGAGATTTGAAGAAAATGTAAACCAATTACCTGAGTACATAAAATTAGAAACTAAAGATGATTTATGGGCACTTGGAAGACATCACGGATTACTAACCCCATATCTAGATTGGAGTACTAATCCATATATTGCTACTTTTTTTGCATGTATAGACATTTATAAAAAATTTGAAATCGGTGGAATAAACGAAAGTGGCCTTAAAAATAAGAAGGTTATAATATGGAAGTTAAATATTTGGGATGATCTACTAGATAATAGCGAATTTGACATAATGGTGCCAAGTTCTAAAATTGGATCAAGGATGAATTCACAGCAGGCACTATTTACAATTCTCAAAACAACAAAATTTACTGATGTGGAATCTTACTTAATTGATAGAAAAATTGCCTTTTATCTTGAAAAATTTATTTTACCATACAAAATTATTAGAGAAGCTATAAAATCACTAAATACAATGGGATTTGATATATTTAAATTGTATCCCGATTATACCGGTGCTGCCGAGCAAGCAAATATTGACAAATGGCAAATTCCATTTAACTACTCAATAGAAGAATTTAGTAAGGAACAAACAAAGAATGGGTCTTCCCATTTACAATAAGATTAACAAACTTAGATTACACGGGTTCTTTGATTTTTGTAAATGCTCCCATGCCTTTCCCCACAACGGGTTGAAAATATGTCACACGACACCCATTTTCCCTACCTATTTTATTTGTGAATTCCATATTTTTATATTATATTATAATTCCTAAGCATATTTACATTGGTCAAATCAAAAGAAATAAATTGAACTTAAAACAGAATATTTTCGTTTACAGTGAAATAATAGAATATTTGGAGATAGCATGGACAGAGATAAATTATCGGTATTAGCCATAAGTGACAGCGGATTCATTTTTGATCCGGTCACAGGTCATTCATATACTGCAAATGCAACTGGATTGAGAATTTTTGAATTGCTTAAAGAAAATAAGACCGAAGATGAGATCAAAAGTATTCTGCTGGAAGAATTTGATACAACGGAAGATGAAGTCAGTGTAGATGTGGATGATTTTATTGAGAATTTAAAAAAATATTTTCTGGTTTAACAATCGGACCCCGTAGGGGAAGGCTCCCATGTCTTCCCTAATCGGATAAAAAGAAGATTGCCACGGATTTTGACAAAATCCTCGCAATGACATAGGAAAGAACAACATGAAAATAGTCGTAGCAGTCAGCGGTATAAACGCAGTGGATAACCCAGGTCCCGGTACAGGGATTTGTAAAGCATTGAAAGAAAGTGATCTTGACATAAGAACTATCGGATTGGCTTATGATGCAATGGAGCCCGGTGTTTATATGGACAACATTATTGATAAAAGTTATATCATGCCATATCCATCCGGCAGCAGGGAAGCTTTTATCGAAAGGATCAAACATATTAATTCAGTAGAAAAAATAGATGTTATAATTTCAGCACTTGATGCAGAGCTTCCTATATATATGGATATAGAGCCGGTCCTTACAGAGATGGGTATAAAAATGTTGATCCCTACTAAAGAAATGTTCAAAACAAGAGATAAGCTTAGATTAAAGGAATTGGCAGAGAAGATCGGAGTAAAAGCACCCGAGTACAGAAGCTGTACTTCTATCAGAGATCTTCATGATTCAACAGAGAAAGTTGGATTTCCATGTATGGTAAAAGGTCCGTTCTACGAAGCTTTCAAAGCAAATAGCATAAGTGAAGCGGAAGACTACTTTCATAAGATAGCTATGGCATGGGGATATCCTATCATCGTTCAGAAGTTCATTACAGGTGATGAATATGATGTGGTCGGTTGCGGAGACGGAAAGGGAAGTGATATAGGTGTTTTTGCGATCAGGAAAATGACAATTACTAAACTCGGTAAGGTTTGGAATGCGGTCAGCATAAAGAATGAAAAACTCATCGAAGCAACCCGAAAGGTCGTAAAAGGTCTATCGTGGAAAGGTGGATTTGAGTTTGAAGTTCTTGTCGAAAGTTCAACTCAGGATATATATGTACTTGAGATCAATCCGAGATTTCCGGCATGGGTTTATTTTGCGGCAGGATGCGGTATAAATCTTCCCGAGAGAATGGTGAAACTTCTGCTGGATAAGGAATATGAAACACATTCCAATTACGACAGCGGAAAATTAATGATAAGATTCACAAATGAAATGATCAAAGATATAAAGGATTTCGAACAAATTTCGACAACAGGCGAAACGAAATAAAATCCGTAGGGGAAGGTTCCCATGCCTTCCCGGGAGCGAAAACCAAAGAAGGAAACACAATGAAAAAAGAATATATTAAACCGTACATTAAGAAGCAGACAGCCGGAATTATGAATAAATTCGGTGTTTCTTATAATAAAGGTCACAGAGAAGATATTTTAGGTATTCCTATTGGAAATTTTACAGATAAATTCGGATCCCCCGTATTCGTTCTCAGTGAAAAGCTTATCAGAGAAAGATATAGAAAAATATATTCACACTTTTCAAGTAAATATCCTAAAGCTAAGATGTCATGGTCGTATAAGACAAATTATTTGGATGCTGTATGCTCAATAATGCATCAGGAAGGAGAAACTGCTGAAGTTGTTTCAGACTTTGAATATCAGAAAGCGAGAAGGCTCGGTGTTCCCGGGAATAAGATAATATATAATGGTCCGTATAAACCACTGGAATCATTGAAGGTTGCTTTTGAAGAAGGGGCTATAGTCAATCTTGATAATTTTGATGAAATAATTAAAGCTGAGGAAGCTGCAAAGGCAATAAATAAGAAAGCAGCAGTCGGTATCAGAGTAAATATGGATACCGGAGTATATCCTCAGTGGTCAAGGTTCGGGTTTAATTTAGAGAATAACAGTGCTTTCAATGCCGTAAAAAGGATCGACCACAGTGAAAATCTTTACTTGGAAGGAATTCATTGTCATATAGGAACTTTCATGCTTGATCCGAATGCGTACAGAGAAGCTGTGAAAAAAGTCGTTGCTCTGATGAGAAAGATCGAGGATGAATTTAAAATATCAATAAAATATTTGGATTTCGGTGGCGGTTTTCCATCAATGAACAAACTGAAAGGAACATATTTGCCTCCTGAAGTTTCAGTTCCACCCGTAGAAGAATTCATTGATGCAGTGGCAGATACATTACTGGAGGAACTTAAACCGGATGAATATCCGGATGTTTACCTTGAAACCGGCAGATCGATCATTGATGAAGCAGGCTGGTTGATAACTTCTGTGGATGCAGTGAAAAGGCTTCCTGACGGGACAAAAAGTTATATTATTGATGCAGGTGTAAATTTATTATATACTTCAACCTGGTATAATTATAAGGTCGAAATTGACAGAGAACTTCACGGGGCTTATGAAAATTCAGTGATCTACGGACCTCTCTGTATGAACATTGATGTCGTTGTTGAAAGTGCGTTTTTACCACCTTTACCAAGAGGTACAAGGCTGATATTGTCACCAATGGGTGCTTACAATGTTACTCAGTGGATGCAGTTCATAAGATACAGACCTGCAGTTGCAATGATAATGGAAGACGGTTCTCTTGAGGAGATCAGAAGACCTGAAACTCTTGATGATGTGGTCGGACCGGAAAGAATACCGGAAAAATTAAAGAAATTTGAGCTATAGGTATTTTCAATGCACGAAAAAAATAAAATGATCGTATTATTTGAAGATCTGACGGGTTCATTCTCGAATTTGATCTTCATCAGAAGTAAAATAGTCGGGCTTCTGCTCTTTGCCTGTACGCTTTTCAATCTGAATATTGCATCTCAGGGAATTATCTCTCTGGTAGTGGCAGTCCTATTTGCAAGGTTCATTGGCATAAAAAAGGATGATCCGATAAATAAATTGTACAGTTACAACGCATTACTGACAGGTTTCGCGATAGGATTTATTTTCAAAGTGACCTATCTTTCAGTAATTCTTACATTTGGAATGAGCATAATGACGGTTCTTCTGACCTATACTTTAAGCTCCGTTCTATATAATTTATTCAAGCTGCCGGTGTTGAATATCCCATTCACGATCTCAGCGACAATAATATATCTATCTTCGAGTAAATACAGCAATCTGGTAGTCGATTCATTCTATAAGCAGGATTATTTTAATATAGATATCATTCCTGCATATATCCAGGGTTTCCTCAGAGCATCAGGAATATTGGTGTTCATGCCGTACGATATTATCGGAATTGTCGTACTTCTAGCGATACTGCTATATTCACGCATAACCTTTTTTGTCACAATTTTTTCATATTACACAGGGATCTTATTTCTGGCACTCTTGAAAGGGAGTCTTCCTTTAGCTTTTGCTGAGATATCATCATTTAACTTTATATTAGTCGGCATTGCTCTGGGTGGAATGTTCCTGATTCCGTCTAAAAGGACATATCTACTGACTTTTACAGGAGTTATGGTGTCAGTATTCATTATAGATGCAACATCGGTTTTCTGGGTATCTTTCGGCATACCCGTATTCACACTTCCGTTCAATTTGACGGTATTATTATTTATCTATGTTCTCGGCAGTGTAAAATACCCAATGATGAACTATACTTCTCTAGATCAACCTGAAAGATCACTGGTAAATTTCTTGAACTACAAAAACCGTTTTGACTGGATAACTCCGTCTATAAATCTCCCTTTCATGGGATGCTGGACAGTATATCAGGAGTTTGACGGGGCGTGGACACATAAAGGTGTGTGGAAATATGCGTATGATTTTGTGATTGAGGATGATGAGGCAAAAACTTATAAAGGCACGGGCTCAGAGAAAGAAGATTTCTACTGCTTTGGTAAACCGGTAATATCTCCGATAGATGGAACTATTGTTGAGGTATGTAACGAACTGGAAGATAACGAACCTGAGCAGGTCGATAAGGACAACAACTGGGGAAATTATGTAATAATCTCTTCTCCAATAGGATATTATATTGAAATATCTCACCTGAAAAAAGATTCTATCAAAGTAAAAAGAGGAGATTCCGTCACAAAAGGAACACCATTGGCGGAATGCGGTAATTCAGGATACTCACCTCAGCCCCATTTACATATTCAGCTGCAACATTCTCCACATATCGGTTATGCAGGTTATGAATTCAAGTTCAACAGCTTAAAGTTAGCTGACAGTGGTGAAATAGATCCTGATTTATTAGTCAAAGGCAACAAAGTAATTCCACTTACAACTTCAAAGATTGTCAGCAGAAAATTCCAATTCATACTGGATGAAGAGTTTAATTACGATATTTATGAAAACGATGAAAAAGCAAGTGAGCTGAGTTTTATAGTCAAAATGGAGTCTGATGGTACTTATTATTTCTCTGACACTGAAGATAACAAACTTTACTTCGGCAAAGACAAAGACAGGTTCGTGTTTTTTAAATATGCAGGAAATAAGCAGTCGTATCTCAGATATTTCATGTTAGGATTACCATCTCTTTCGCTAACAGATGAAGAAAAATTATCATGGGAAGAATATTTACCGGATAATTTACTCGAATCAAAACTGCCTAAAATATTAAAGTCATTTTACCACTCTGCAGATACTACTATAGGTCGATACTTTAAAACAGGGAGCAATGTGATCGAAGGAAAGATCTCAAAAAATAAGCTAGTTCTTTTTGATACTGAATTAACTCTTTGCGAGGTGAAAGGTATTAAAGATATTATAATCAACACAGAGAATAAAAAGATTTGGATGACAAAAGTATGAGATCGAAGCTGATTTATTTACTATTTATATTATTACTGAATAATATATTATTTTCCACTGAGATTGAGGAGCTGTTAAAGCAGGGAAATGAGCTATATTTTCAAGGTGATATAGAGAAAGCCCTAAACAAATTTTATGAAGCTGAAAAACTTGACAGATCAGATATTAGACCCAAGGAAGGCGTTTATAATTCATGCATCTATTTAGGTAAATATAAAGTAGCTAATAAATATGCAAAGAAACTATATAGGTTATCAAATTCTGATATTAACACTGACAGGCTTGTTTATTCAGATGCACTACTGGGAAGGACAGGAAATGCAAAGAAATTTTTAAGTTTGCAGGAAAATTACGAGAGAAAAAAATATTTAATAACATTATCAGGATGGGGACTATTCAATAACGGATATTACATTGAGTCAACTGAGTGGTTTGGAGCTGCTCAAAAAAATGGTTTTGTAAACAAAGATGTTTCTTATGGATATTCGTTATCAAAAGATAAATTGAGGTCGAAGAAAAAGAAATTTGATATATCAATTTCTCCGTTCAGCTACAGTAAAGATGCAAATTTAAGCGGCGGATTGAATTTGAATTTTAATTACAACTACGGATACTTTGATAAAAGGTATGATCTGAATTTTATTATGCAATTCACAACAATGAACCCCGAAAGAGAAGCTGAGAATCCTGATTTTTACGGGGATTTAGGGCAATATGAGATATTTTGGCAATACAGAAATCTTCTTTCTAGTAGAAATTCTTTTTACACAGCAGGTAAATTAAGTTTTTGTACAAATGATTATGTGAAATTTTCATTAATGGGATTAGGTGGAGCAAGATACGATCTTATGGATCATTTTTTAGTCGATTCATATATTTCAGGTTCATTTATAGAGTATGCGTATTATGATATGTTTGATCTGAAACAACCAGGGTTTGCTAAATACAAAGAATATTATAACTCACTGTTTTCACTGCAGTCAACTACAAATTTAACTTATTACTCAAAATGTTTTTACATTAATGGAGAGATATTACTCTCAAAACTCTTAGGTTCTACATATTTTGCAGATGTGAATGAATTTCAAGACAGAGAAGATCTTCCTGACGATGTAGTCGATTCAGAAGATATTGAATATTTCTATACTGCACGGGCAGGAATAACGACAAAGCAGGTAGATGTTTTCGGCAGTTATTCTGAAGGCAATAAATTCATGATGCATTCTGAAGGTGGCAGGTATTTAAATACAACTGAATTCGGATTTATAAATGGATTTAGCGGTGGTTTTACAGTTAATAAATTGTTTGATAAATGGGTCATATCATATATATTTACAAAGAAAAATTATGAAGAATATGATGTAATAACAAACACATTGGTAGCCAGTTATAGTTGGAAGTAGAGACGCAATACTTTGCGTCTCATGACAAACATAAAAAGGAGAAAAAATAGATGAAATACAAATTTATAACCTTATTGATAATAACTGTAAGTTTATTTGCAGAATTAAGTTTCAAGGATATTCAAAATGCATACACCAGTTCATATTCTTACGAAACTGCTCAAAAGTACGATAAGGCTATTTCAAGCATGAATAAGATCATAACTACTTATCCAAACGGTTATACTGTTAATTACAGGCTCGGTTGGTTGTATTATCTTGCAGGAAATTACGCTAATTCCGTAAAGCATTTGAATGCTGCATTATTGGTCTATCCATATTCTGTCGAAGCTTTGAATACTGTAAACTTAGTCAATGTTGCAAGGCTGGACTGGGATAAAGTCGAATCTCAATCAATTAATATTTTCAAGATAGATTATTATAATTATTATGCAAATTACTGGTATTCTGTTGCTTTGATCAGGCAGAAAAAATACGATCAGGCAATCAAAGTAGCCGATAAAATGCTTGCCGTTTTTCCTACAAATGTTACTTTTTTAAATATTCTTGCTGAAAGCTATTATCTTAATGGTAATACTGCGGATGCTTTGAAGGTTTTTGAGTCTGTGGTTATTCTGGATAAGGATAATGAGACAGCGAAGTATTATTTAGGAAAGAAATAATCTAAAAGACTAATATGAACATCTATATATTTATTATAATATCGTATTTCGCCTTAGTTATCTTAATATCTTTTCTAACCAAAAAGATGGCAAGTAGATCTACTTCTGATTTTCTTGTAGCAGGAAGGAATCTCGGAGTAGTTGTTTGTGCTGTTGTAGTGGCAGCAGAGTGGCTCGGTGGTATGAGTACAATTGGTGTCAGTGAGCAAGCTTTCAACACAGGAACTCTCAGACCGATACTTTACAATATAGCAACTGCCCTTGGAATGGTAATAATTGGTTTCACGGTAGCATCTCATTATAGAAAGAAAGATGTACACACGGTTAGTGAAATGCTCAAGTTTTTATTTGGTGATAACGTAAGAACTGTTTCAGCAATATCATTTCTATTGGCCTATATAACCTTAGCCTATGTTCAATTGCAAACTTGTGCTGGTCTCTTTGGACCATTACTAGGTCTGGATTGGATAACTTCGGTAATTATATCTTCAGTAATAATAACGATATATACGTATATCGGTGGGATGCATGCTCTTGCTATAACCGGAGTAATCCATGTTGTAGTAATGTTCTTAGGAATAGGGATAGCAACATTCATTGGCATGGATAAAGTGGGAGGTTTCGAAGCGCTACAAACTTCGTTAATGGCAACAGGAGCTCCTGAAAATTTCTATAATCCTTTCAGTGGGGGTATGAGTAAAGCCTTCAGTCTTCTTCTTGGAGGAATTTTAGGTGGAATGGCCGGACAGGCAAGTATTCAACCTATATTTGCTGCAAAAAATGCTATCACAGCTAAAAGAGCAGCAATAGTTTCAAGTATGATAATAGCTCCATTCGGAATAATGGTGGCATTCCTCGGTCTTATCGCTAAGACAGGTGTATTCTTTGAAATTTCATCAATTACTAATCCTAAGATGGTACTTTCAACTTTACTGACCACACCAGAATTTATACATCCAGTATTAGGAGGAATAGCCTTAGCAGGAGTACTAGCAGCCATTCTTTCAACTGTAGGGCCTGTGAATTTTGCAATTGTTACCATAGCCACAAAAGATATTTATCAGGGAATTATACATAAGAAAGTTGATGATAAAAAATTGCTAAAAACTGCAAAGAGGATGGTTCTTCTAGTCAATGTCGTAACTATTCCATTAGCAATATTCATTCACGGTGCTATTCTTGAAGCGGCCTATGTATCTTATGCTATCAGAGCAATTGGAGCGATCGTTATAATTCTGGGTATTTATAAAAGGAATTGGATAACTTCTTCAGGTGTAGTTCTAGCTTTTATCGGTGGAACAATAACTATATTTGTGTGTATTCTTGCAAATAAGATGGGATGGTTCTCAGTAGATAAAACCTATGGAGCAGTAATTTCAGCAATAGTTTTTATTCTTATTGGGAATCTGTGGGAGAAGTTCCGATAACTTCTTCCTTTGGCACGATTTTACTTTTAAGAAACTCTAACACTTCCTCTCTTTTATCAGCAGGAATTCTTAGTAAAATACCTCTAAATGACTCCATTCTGGAAGATATCCTGTACGGAGACAGAAAAATACCATTCTTATCCATAACAACTTTTTTATAATATACATATTCATGCCTGATCTTATAAAAATAACGATCTACAACTAATCTATCATCGTAAAGCATATATTTAAATGAAAAGAATATCTCAGTTAAAGATAAAATAGTCAAAACTAAAGCAATAATTGCATAAGTCGGGTTGAACATATAATAAATCATTATATTTACAAAAAACACAGCTAAAACACCCTTTAAAAAAGTTCTGGGATCATCTCTTAATGTATTTTGGATAAATAAATATTTTGGCTTTTGCTTATCAGTCATTGATGGACTCCCTGTTATACGTCTCAGTTTTATATTCCTGTTGACCCAAAGCCACCCTCACCTCGGCTGGTATCATTTAGATCGTTAACTTCAGTAATTTTTACTTCATAAACAGGCTTAATAATCATCTGAGCTATTTTCATCCCTGTAGTGACTTTAAAATCATCTCTACCATGATTGATCATAATAACTCCGATCTCACCCCTATAACCTTCGTCGATAGTCCCAGGAGTATTTGTTAGAGAGATAGTATGCTTTAGTGCTAATCCGCTACGTGGTCTGATCTGAGCTTCAGTATTTTTAGGTAACTGAATGCTGATACCAGTTTTTACAAGATACGATTTTCCAGATTCAAGAGTCTTATTTTCTATAGAGAAAAGATCCAGTCCTGCATCTCCCGGATGAGCATATGATGGTAGAATTGCTTTATCTGATAATTTTTTAACTTTCACTTCAAACATTTATTTTCCCTTTTTACAATCTTTACAAACCCCAAATATTTCAAAACGATACTCAATATTATAAAAATTATTGGACTTTGCTGCTTTAGTTGCATGTTTTTTAATTTGAGTACTCTTGAATTCTACTACTTTTCCACATTTTTTACAGATCAAGTGATGATGAAAATAGCTTTGATCGTTACATAGTTCATAATGAAAATGGTTTTCCCCGAATTTTGATTTTCTAAGGATATACGCATCTGTAAAAAGGGTAAGATTTCTAAAAACAGAAGCTCTTGAGATCTGATAATTCTGTTTTTTTAACTCAAAGTAAATTTCTTCTGCTTCAAAGTGTGGATTAAGTCCGTTTTTATCAAGACATAAGAATTTTAGTAATTGATCACGCGAATCAGAATTTCTTAATCTCATTTTTTGCAAATATCTTTTCAAAATATCGTTAAAAAGATCATATGTTTTTACAGTTTGACCCATATCTTGTAGCTAATTTATTCTAATCTCTGAATATTGACTGACTTCTTTCAGGACCAACTGAAACTATACTCACAGGAACCTTAGTAACATTTTCAATATATTCAATGTATTTCTTTGCATTCTCAGGAAGATCATTATAATTTTTTATATTAGAAATATCTTCTGACCATCCGTCAAGATCCTCATATACTGGAACACTATTTTCAAGAACTTTTGCAACAGGAATAAAATCATGAAGTAGCTTATCATTATATTTATAGGCAGTACATACCTTGATCTTTTCCAAGCCACCAAGTACATCTAGTTTAGTTAAAGCAATTGAGGATATTCCATTAATTCTCACTGCATATTTCGCTATTAGAACATCAAAGTACCCACATCTTCTAGGTCTGCCAGTTGTTGCTCCAACCTCTCCACCAACTTCTGCTAAAAATTTACCAACTTCGTTCTCTAACTCAGTAACAAAAGGTCCATTTCCAACTCTTGTCACGTATGCCTTCATTACTCCAAGTACTTCAGTGATCTTAGTAGGATTGATACCCGCCCCTATGCAAACACCACCACTAATTGTATTTGATGAAGTAACATAAGGGAATGTTCCATGATCAATATCAAGAAGTGTTCCTTGTGCACCTTCAAAAAGGATATTTTTGTTATGGCTCATAGCTTCATCTAAAAGTATAGATACATCCTTAACATATTTTGCAATTATCTCAAATTTTGATAGACAATCGTTCAATATCTCATCGTAATTAAATTTATTGCTTTCACCATATAATCTTTCGAACATAAAATTATTGTCTTCAATATTCTCCTTAAGTTTTATAGCGAAATATTCATTATCTAAAATATCGATCACCCTAAAACCACATCTACATATTTTATCCTGATATGCAGGTCCAATTCCTTTGAAAGTTGTACCGATCTTAGTTTTTCTAGCGGATTCTTTGGCTTTGTCTATTTCTTTATGATAAGGCATTACAACATGAGCGTATGGACTAATGAAAAGTTTTCCATTAGGATTAATACCACCATCATTTAACGTCTTAAGTTCTTTAATGAAAGAATCATAGTCAAAAACAACTCCGTTTCCTATAGCTGATATAACATTATCATTAAGAACACCTGATGGTATCATATGTAGAACGAATTTTTTATCTTTGATCTTAACTGTGTGACCAGCATTTGCTCCACCTTGATACCTAACAATAAAATCAGCTTGAGATCCTAAAAGGTCAATTATTTTTCCCTTTCCTTCATCTCCCCATTGTGCACCGATCGCTATTTTTACACCCATTATTTCCTCCAAAACTAAAAACAAGTTTAAAGTTGTTAAGCTCTAAACTTGTTTTTATTGATTTTTTTATAATTTCAAATTTAAGCTTTTTTCAATTTTCTTTTCTTCTTTGTCATGTTGTTCCAAGCTATTACGACAGGAGATGCGACAAACATTGAAGAATATGTACCAACTATAACTCCGATCATTAATGTAGTTGAAAGACCTCTAATTACTTCTCCACCGAATAAGAACAGAACAAAAACTACAACTAGTGTTGTCAAAGATGTTAAAAGAGTTCTTGTTAGTGTTTCATTTATAGAGACATTAACAATTTTATCAAAATCCATTCCTTCTAATGTTTTAATATTTTCTCTTATTCTTGAGAATACAACGATAGTATCATTCAAAGAGTATCCAACGATAGTCAGAAGTGCCGCAATGACAGATAGTGATATTTCATAGTCAAATAAGTAACCAAGAATTGATAATATACCAAGTGTAATTGCAACATCATGGAATAGAGCAATTATAGCTGCAATGCCATATCTGAATTGGAATTTGATCGTAATATATATCAATATGAATAGAAGTGACCAAAAGATTGCTTGAACGGCAGAATTTTTTAATTCTTCTCCGATCTTAGGACCAATACTAGATGCTTGTCTAATTTCATAAGCATCTCTTCCATATTTATCTTCTAAAGCCTTTGTGATCTTTGCTTCGATCTCTTTAAGATTCTGGTCGTTAGTTTCAACTTTAATGATTACTTCAGTCTCATACTCAGCATTGGCTGTATTATCACTAAATTCCTGTAACTGAAAACCTTTAATATCATTTTCGTGAATTGTATTTCTTAGATCAGCAATATCAATCGACTTACTAAATCCGGCATGCATTAAATACCCACCGTTAAATTCGATGTTATAATTCAAACCTTTCTGTATTACTACAGACAACACACCGATTAAAATCAAAGAAATCGATAAGATAGCTGCTACTTTACGCTTACCTATAAAATCAATTTTTCTATTATTTGACATATTTAAACTCCTAAATTTTATCTATCGTAACAAGGTTACACACTGATTTTCGTTGAATTTTTATTTATGTACAGGTCAGTTAACAACCTTGTTAGTACAACTGCAGTGAACATACTCCACATGATACCGATCATTAAGGTTAGTGCAAATCCTTTAATTGGACCTGTACCGAATTGATACAAAGTTATACCAGCTATAAAAGTTGTGATGTTAGCATCAAAAATTACTTTGAAAGCTTGTTCATATCCTGCATTCACCGCAGAAAGAACAGTTCTTTTTTCAAGTAACTCTTCTTTAATTCGTTCAAATATAAGAACGTTAGCGTCAACAGACATACCTATAGTTAAGATGATACCAGCAATACCAGGCAAGGTCAATGTTGCTCTGAAATAACTTAATGTAGCAATAGTAAAGACCAGATTAAGGACTAATGCAATAGCTGCGAAGATACCACTAAGTTTGTACCAAATAATCATAAATACGATCACTAATAACACACCAACAATAGAAGCTGTTACACCACTGTTTATTGAGTCAGTTCCCAAAGATGGCCCAATTATTCTTTTTTCCATGATCTCCAATGGGGCTTCTAACGCACCGGCTTTAAGTACAATAGCCATATCTCTTGCTTCAGTTGCAGAGGAGCCACCCAGTGTTATAACACCTCTTCCGTTAGGAATTCTAGAATTGATATTTGGTGCCATAAACAATTTACCATCAAGTATGATCGCAAGTCTCCTACCAATGTTGTTTCCTGTTATATCAGCAAATTTTCTACCACCTTGTTTATCAAGTTCGAAAGGAACTTCCCATCCACCCATTGCGGAGCTGCCTGATGACACAGTAGCATTTGCTTCAACAATTGATGTACCATCTAATTCAGCCTTTTTCAGAACAAGAAATAGCTCATAATATTTTTCTTCATTCAGAATAACAGGCTTATTTTTCCATACAAATTCATATTTACCAAGAATAGCTCTTACTTTGTCTTTTTTTACAATATCGTCAATCTTTATTTTGTTTTCTGACTTTACAAGAATTTCACCACCACGTCCACCAATTAAAAGTGCTTTAAAAGGATGTTTCTTGATCATCTCAGCATCAGTTAATGCAGCATCAGTTGAATCAGTAGTAGTTCCTGAAAGTAATTTCGTAGCATCTTCGGCAGCAGTAATGCTTGTATCAGTTTTAACAACTTCTTTTTTTACTGCATCAATTACTTCTTCAGTTTTAGTTTCTTTTTCATTTTGAATAGGAATATCGCTTTGAATAACTTGATCAATTTCATCGAATTTCTTTTGAATCGCTTCATTTTCAGCAACTAATTTAAACTCAAGGAATGCTGCTCTATTTACAAGATTTGTAGCTCTTTCTTCATCTTTAACACCCGGAAGTTCAACTATAATTCTATGCTTACCTCTTTTTTGAATAGAAGGTTCTGCAATGCCGAATTGATCGATCCTGTTCCTTAAGACTTCTAAAGTTGTGATAATTCCTTTTTTTGCGGCACTATCTAATGAAGCTATGATCTTATCATCAGTATCACCAACTTTTCCAAAATAAGAATTCATTGAAATATTCCTGTTAGAAAAAGCACTTTTTACTTGCTTGAAATAAATAGTCTTATCATTTCCAGTCTTCGCTTTTACGGCAGCTAGAACATCCTCAAGTTGCTTATCTTTAACTTTAGCTTTGTTTTTAAGTAATTGATCATAATCAATTTCCAGAACCAAGTGCATTCCACCTTGCAGATCAAGACCAAGTGCTAAGCTTTTTTGGTTCAACTTCTCAAATTCTGCAATTTTATCCAGCTCTCCTTCAGCTAATGAAAGATATTCAGGATCATTACCGAATTCGTCGAATAGACTGTTTTCTAAAACAGTGAGTTTTTCTCCCTGTTTTTTCTTTGTTACAATCTTATCAACTTCAACTTTAGTTTTTATTTTTTCAATCATCTCTTTTTCTGATGAAAAATAAATTTTATAAGTTGGTATTAAAGAGTAGATCGCCCATGAAAATAATAATGCAAAGATCACCCATCTTACAATGTTGTTATGTTCGTTCATAAATCTTTATTCCTCCAAGTAAGCAAATAATTATAGATATCTCAGGATACAGCCTAAATCGATAGAGCCTAAACCTAGGCGTTTTCCAAGAAGGTCTAAATATAATGTAAATTAAATATGTTGTCAATACAATTATTAAATATAAAAGATACTTTAACTAGGCTTGATATCCTCAAAATCATTTTGAGTAAAATCAATGTTATAAAATCTTCATATAACTTCTTGACTTTACCATTTTAATACATTATATTTGCACACTCGAAAAAATTAATCAAAAAACGGGGCTTGGAATGTACGCAGTGGTTGAGATCTCAGGAAAACAACAATTAGTTAAAGAGAATGAGATTATAAAAATTGATAGATTACCTTATAATGATGGTGATAAATTTGAAATTACTAATGTTTTAGCTATTGGTGAAGATGAAGGTGCTACTTTTGGAACACCATACGTGGAAGGTGCATTAGTTAAGTTTTCTGTATTAGAAAATAAAAAAAATAAAAAAGTAATTGTCTTTAAAAAGAAAAGAAGAAAGGGCTACGAAGTAAAACGTGGTCACAGACAATATTTATCTGTGGTAAAGGTAGAGAAAATAATTACAGCTTAATTTAATAATTTATATAAAAGAGGGTATCATGGCTCACAAGAAAGGTGTCGGTAGTTCTAAGAACGGAAGAGACAGCAATCCTAAGATGTTAGGAGTCAAATTGTATGGTGGTCAACTTGCAAAAGCTGGTGCTATCATAGTTCGTCAGAGAGGAACTCAATTTCATCCAGGGAAAAATGTAGGAATAGGTAATGACCATACGCTTTTTGCTAAATCTGAAGGTTTAGTTCTTTTCGCAAGGAAAGCAAAAGGGAAAAAGTTTGTTTCTATAATGGAAAAAGAGCAATAATAGAGTGTGTAAAAAAAAAAGGTCTTAGCTTTCTAAGACCTTTTTTTTTAGAAAAACTTTAGTCTTAGGAGCAGAGATGCCATACGATCATTGGATAAATATTGTATTATTCGAACCTGAAATTCCAGCAAATACAGGTAATATTGGAAGGTTATGCGTTGGCTTAAAAGCTAAACTTCATCTAATTGAACCACTTGGATTTAGTTTAGAAGAAAAGGAAGTTAGAAGGGCTGGTTTAGACTATTGGAAAAATTTAGAATTACAAGTTTATAGATCGTTAGATGATTTTTTCGAAAAGAATCCAAACATCAATTTATATTTTGCTTCAACAAAAGCTTCAATGAATTATACTGAAGCACAATACAAACAGAATGACTATATAGTATTCGGCAAAGAAAGTGCAGGGTTACCGGCGAAATTTCACAATGAATTTAAAGATAAAGGTATAGCAATAGCGATGTCAGACTTGATCAGGTCAATTAATTTAAGTAACTCTTGTGCGGTTGTACTTTATGAAGCTTATAGACAATTGTCAGATGAAGTTAGCTTGTAAGGCTAAGAATCATTGTTGAGTATCAAGATAAATCTACAGATTTTAAATGTGTAACTATAAAATAAAAAAAAAAATGCTTGTCCAAGTTTAGTTTAGTATATATATTTACTCACTGATACCTTATAGTCATAGCTATATTTACACTGAAAGACCTGTGTAAATAGGTTGTGGTGTAGAAATCGTATTAAAAAATAATATTAAAAATAGAATGTTAGGAGGAAACAGGAATGAAAATTCTAAAAACAGCATTGATAGCTCTATTGTTTTTAACAGGAATGCTAAGTGCTCAAATTAAAGCACATTCGATAGACTTATCTCCGTTCGTAGGTATTTATGTTTTTGAACAAAACATGGATATTGATCTTGAGAACAAAGGATATCTTGGTATGCGTTTAGGTTACAACATCACAAGCGATTGGACCGTGGAAACTACACTTGGCTTTACAAGAACTCAAGTATTAAAAGATTGGATGACTCCAAATGGTTGGGTGTTAAGAGAGGATTGGGATGTTGACTTTACGGTATTTCATATAGACGGATTGTACCATATCACTCCACAAGAAGTCGTTACTCCTTATGTTGCTCTAGGTTTTGGAGCTTCAAATATTGATCCTTATAACTTTGATAGTAATATTACTCCTATGATAAACTATGGTGGTGGATTTAAATATTCTATAGTTGAAGTATTGGCTTTCAGAGCTGATGTTAGACACCTACTAGCGATTGATACTTTTGAAGATTTTGATACAATGGGAAAAGATTTTCATAATCAGTTATCACTTGATGTGGGTCTTACTTATGCAATTGGCGGAGCAAGTTCTGATATAGATAAAGATGGCATTCCTAACAAAAAGGATAAATGCCCTACAGTTCCTGAAGATAAAGATGGATTTGAAGACATAGACGGATGTCCTGATCTCGATAATGACAAGGATGGAATTCCAGATCTTAACGATAAATGCCCGAATGTTCCTGAAGATAAGGATGGATTCCAAGATGAAGACGGATGTCCTGATCTCGATAATGATAAGGATGGTATATTAGACGTTGATGATAAGTGTCCAAACGAGCCTGAAGATATGGATGGATTCCAAGATGAAGACGGATGTCCTGATCTTGATAGAGATGGCGATGGTATCCAGGACGTTGATGATAAGTGTCCAGATGATCCTGAAGATTTTGATGGATTCGAAGACGAAGATGGTTGTCCTGAGTTAGATAATGATAAAGATGGTATTCTTGATCCAGTTGATAAGTGCCCTAACGATGCTGAAACATTTAACGGGTTCGAAGATGAAGATGGTTGCCCAGATGCTGTTATCTTAAAGAAAGATGATACTATCAATTTAGATAATATTTACTTTAAGACAGGTAAGGCTGAATTAACACCAGCATCATTCCCAACTTTAGATTCAGTTAAGCGTATCTTTATTGATAACCCTGGGATACAGATTCAAATTGAGGGTCATACCGATAGTCAGGGAAGTGCAGCTTACAATAAATCACTTTCAGGAAAGAGAGCAAATTCTGTAATGAATTATCTTACAACTAAACTTAACATACCTCAAAATCAGTTAACTGCAGTTGGTTTCGGAGAAGAAAATCCAATCGCTGATAACAAGAAAAAAGAAGGTAGAGCTAAGAATAGAAGAATTGAATTCAGAGTGACGTCTAAGTAATCTGAATCAGTTAGTTATAAAAAAAAGGACTGCAAATTTTTGCAGTCCTTTTTTTTATATCATTTTATTTGATTTTTTGTGTTAGCTTCCTTACTTTTCGAAAAAATATAGAGGAATATAATGGATTATGATGTATTAGTTTTAGGTGGTGGCCCAGGTGGTTATACGGCAGCAATTAGAGCAAATCAATACGGATTGAAAACTGCAATAATTGAGAAAGATAAACTTGGGGGCACTTGCTTAAACAGAGGTTGTATACCAACTAAGTCAATTCTCGCTTCAACTGATATACTGGCAAAAATAAAAAAAAGCGAAGATTTTGGTATTACAGTTGAAAATATAAAAGTGAATATTGAAAAAATTATTGATAGAAAACAGGAAATTGTTGATAGTTTAGTTGGTGGTCTTGACAAAATATTCAAATTGAGAAAAATAGAGGTTTTTAATAATTTTGGAAAAATTACCAGTAATAATGAGATAACTTTAGATAGCGGTGAAAAATTAACAGCAAAAAATATTATCCTTGCTACAGGATCGGAACCCTTGATACTTCCATTTTTTAATATTGATCATAAAAATGTTATTACTAGCGATGATGCATTAGAAATGAGAGAGATACCTGAAAAATTACTAGTAATTGGAGGAGGAGTTGTTGGTTGTGAATTTGCAGGTATATATAAAGAACTTGGGTCTGAAGTAACTATTGTAGAAATGCTTAAGAACCTTGTTCCTACCGAAGATGCTCAAGTCTCCAGAACACTGCAAACATCTTTCAAGAAGAAAGGTGTTACTATTAAATTAAAAACAAAAGTTGAGAAGGTAGAAATAATTGAAGATGATAAGGTAAAGATATTTTTCAGTGATGGTTCTGAAGAAATATTTACCAAAGTTTTAGCAGCTGGAGGAAGATCAATAAATACCAAAGGAAACGGAATAGACGAATTGGATCTTAAGCTAACAGATAGTAATTTCATTGATATTAATGAAAAAATGCAAACATCTATTGATAATGTTTATGCAATAGGAGACATCACGGGGAAATGGATGCTTGCACATGTTGCTGCAACTCAGGGTTTAGTTGCGGTAGCAAATATAGTTGGAAAAGTAAAAGTAATTGATTATGACTCAATCCCTTCGGCAATATTTACTAATCCTGAAATAGCATCCATTGGAGCAAGAGAGCAACAACTAAAAGAAGATGGTATTGTATATAAAACAGGCAGATTTTCTTTCGCAGCTAATGGAAAAGCAAAAGGTTTAGGTGAGACAGATGGATTTGTAAAAGTATTGACAGATGAATCTGGTGAAAAGCTTTTGGGTGCTCATATTGTTGGTCCACACGCTTCAGATCTGCTACAGGAATTAGTTTTGATTAAGAGCAATAAATTATCTCTTCACAAATTAATTGATACCGTGCATCCTCATCCAACTTTGTGTGAGTCTGTATTAGAGGCCGCCGAGAGCGTATTTAGAATGGGTATTCATTCTGTATAAATAAAAAAGGCTGGTTTTAAACCAGCCTTTTTTTTAATTTAACTATATATGTTTTTAATGTATCATTCTCTCACCGATCGTGTTAGTGAAGAAATCAGACAGGATCTTATTTATTTTTCTACCGTTACCACTTTTTAAGCATTGCTCAGCAATTATTTTGCAATCAGAGACAAGTTCTCTACGGATAATTTTTTTAACAACAGGTACTAAAAAAGGTGTTACACTAAAATTTCGTAACCCTAATCCAAGCAATAGTGGTATTGCAATAGGGTAGGCAGCCATTTGACCACAGATACTAATATATTTATTATGCTTATTTGCTGAATCGATTGATTTTTTTATTAATTGTATCACAGCAGGATGGAGTGAATCAAAGATATGATTTACTCTTTCATTACCCCTGTCAGCAGCGAGAGTATATTGTGTAAGGTCATTTGTACCGATACTGAAAAAATCAACAAGAGGTGCTATATGATCTACTATCATTACTACCGATGGGATCTCCAGCATAATACCGATCTTGATCTTTTTATCGACTTTAATACCCTCAGAAATAAGCTCATTCTTCACTCTTCCGATTATACCTTTAATTCGTTTAACTTCATATATATCAGTCACGAATGGAATAATTATCCAAATATTATTTCTATGTGATGCTCTCAATATTGCTCTAAGGTGAGATCTGAGTATCCCAGGATGGTCAAATAAAAGTCTGATACCTCTAACTCCTAGGAATGGATTATCTTCTTTTATCCTTATTTTATCTTGAAGTTTATCACCACCGATGTCAAGAAGTCTTATTATAGCATTATTTGGAAAGATGTCTTTACTTACCTTATCATAAATTTCAAATTGTTGATCTTCGGATAAAATACTCAGACTACTTTCGAATAAAAATTCAGTTCTAAAAAGGCCGATACCTTCTCCTGACCATTTTAAAACACTTTCGATCTCTTCTTCAGTTTGAATATTACATGAAATATTTATTTTTATTCTATCTAAAGTTTCAGAAGGAAGCTTTGCAATACTGAGATCTTCTTTATATTGTTTTTCTTCTTCATGTTGTTTCTTTTTATACAGTTCAAAAGTGCTAGGAGTTGGGTTTATTATTACTTCCCCGGCGTATCCATCTACTATTAGTAATGAAGTATCGTCAATCCACTTGCCAATACCTTGGACACCAACAATAGCCGGGACGGCTAAACCTCTTGCCAGGATAGCTGCATGGCTTGTACTTCCTCCAGATTCGGTTATAATGCCTAATATGTGCTTCTTATCGAAGTTCAGTGCATCCGAAGGAAATAGTTTTTTTGTAACCACTATTTTCTTACCATTAAGAACCGTAGTATCATGTTCTTCATTCTTTTCTTCAGCAATTATGTTACGAATTACTCTTCTACAAACATCTTCTACATCAAAAGCCCTTTGTGAAAAATATTCATTCTGTAGGTTCTCAAAAGCAATTTGATAATCCTTCATTACTTTACTTACTGCGTAAGAAGCTTGTACATTCTGATTTGAAATGATAGAAATAGCTTCATCTATTAAAACACCATCATCCAGTATCAAAAGATGAGCATCAAAGATCTTAGCCACATCCTTACCATTATTTTTGATAGCTTTTTTCTTATCCTTAATTATCAATGCTCTTGATTTATCTAAAGACCTACGATATTTCTCAATTTCAAGTTCGATCTCATGATCTTCGATAACCTCTCTTGAAACATTTAAAGTTTCGTGAACGTAGTGAAAAGGTGTACCAATGCTAATTCCCGGTGACGCAGGAACTCCTTTCAATATTTTTTCTTTTCTAAGTTTAGGCACTTTTCTTCTCTTATTTTACGTATTAATCTTTTCTAATCCTAGGCATTATTCTTCGAAAAATTTATTTTTTACTAAGTTTATAAGTTCACCCATGCACTCATCCTGATCTTCGCCATCGCATTTTATTGTTATGAACGATCCTTGTTCTGCTGCGAGCATCATAACACCCATAATCGATTTTGCGTTTACTTCCATTCCGTCCTTTTCGATAAAAACATCACAATCATATTGGGTGGTTATTTTTACTAACTGTGCAGCAGGTCTTGCATGCAACCCAAGACTATTAATAATTTCTACTTTGTTTTCAGTCATTTGTTCTATTTGATTACCTCAAGAATTTCTTTAATTTTTATAGTACAAAGAATAATGTAATACCTTTGAGAGAAAAAAACAATAATAATGCTAAGAAATATATTATTTTTACAAATTGTAAATATAGAAGATCAAATAGAATAGAATGGCAGAGATCAAGGCTAATTCTCTGAAAAGTGCAGGCAAATATTTAACAATATAGAAAAATAAGAGTATGCTAAATGTGAGATTAAGTAAGTATAAATAATTGTAAACAGGTAATTTTATCCGTGTTAATAAATTTATAACTAAGAAAGCGGCAAGAATATCTCGTGTAAAAGATAATGACCGTAAGATTGTTTTATATTTTTTACTTTTAAAGATTGCAAGAGATCTTTGCCCAAGTAAATATCCTTTTGAAATTCCGTAATATCTTATAGAAAAATTGAATATATTAAAAACCAGGACTAGGGATAGAATAAAATAAAGTGCAAAAGTATCTAACTTGAACTCATGTATAACGAACATATTCAATGAGGAGAATATCATCAGCGGTAAAATTATCTTATTAACTAAATTGTCTCCAATAGCACCTAATGTACCGGATAATGCTTTTTTCAATTCAACTAACTTGTCATATTCTCCAGATTCTTCCATTTTAATAGCTATACCAACTGCAAATCCTGACAAGTATATGCTTGTATTAAAGAATGAAAAATGTCTTTGTAAAAAATCTTTCTTATTTGTTTCAGTCCAAAATGATTTTTTCCCTACCGGAAGTAAACAGTAGCTTAACCCTATTCCGAATAAATTCTTGTAATTATAGAAAATTCGGATAAAGAATGTTCGCATTGTTAGAATTAATATTTCTTTCTTCGTAAGTGTTTTCATTTTATTGACTTTTAAGAATGAAGAATATGATTCCAAGCACAATACCGATAGAAGATGCTTTCAACTTTTTCTTAGTAATGAAATATGGAATAAACATACCTGCCAAAATAACGATGAGCAGGTTATTGATATCTACTTGAGATTTAATGGTTTGAGCAAAAAGCTCAAAAGCCTGACGAGATAAAAACAATAGGATCAGCGCATATATTATTCCCGAAATAAATGAATATGTCAAGCTGAGTATTAAGTGGTGTCTGATCTTTATTGCTCTAGGTTGATCAATAAACCTTAAAGTTAATTTCTCCAAAAGCTTTCTTTTGTAATAAAGGTAGGTTGCTGTTAGTCGACTTATTATTACTATAAGTATAAAAGAAAACAATATCAAGACACTCGTATTTCCATCTAACAAAGAAAATACATACTTTGAAGAAGAGAGAACAATGAAAAATGCAAAAGGATATTCTGGATATTTAGATGCACCTGAGGGGATATAATGTACAAAAAATAAATGGGTTGCTGTTGCCGTTAATAAAACATAATATGGATCGTATCCCAGAAATATAAAAAGAAATGAGATAATGAAAGGTTGGGAAAGCATACCTTGCCCAACCTCTCTACTCTCTATAAGTATCAATGAAGATATTAAAGACGAAAAAAGCATCTACTTAATATAATCTAACCAGTTATCAAGTCTTGAAGTTATTACGAGATCTCTGATAACCAATAGGATCATAGTTCCTATGAAAAATAACCTCGACATCTTAGATTCGAATGGTTTGTCCTCTTCTAGATCATTTGTTTGAGAATGAAGAGTTTTTAAAGAAACTGCAGCGATTATTAATATTAGCCACCATGTAGTATTTATCCAGTCCCAGCTAAAAATGATAGCAAAGAATAAGACAAGAGATGCAATAATACCGATCTTAGTTTCAGTTTCAAACCTTACAAACCTTTCAACGATGTTCAAAGATTCACTCTCACCGTTAAAATCATCATTTTCACTTTCTTCTGCAACTGCTTCGGATTTGATCTCTTCTTTTAGTTTTTCAACTACCTTTTGCTTAACGTCATCCTTGATTATTTCATCCTTCTTCGCTTTTACTTCTTCAGGAGCAGCTTCTACAATATCTTTTTTCTCTGTCTTTTTCTTAGTTCCTTTTTTTGCAGGCATAATACCCTCCGAAATTTATTGGAAAATTAATTATTCTTCAGAATTTTCTTCAACTGTTGTATCAGTAACGTCTGTATCTCCTTCTTCAATAACGATCTCTGTTTCAGCTACTATAATTTCAGGTACTTCCTCATACTCTGGTAAGATACATACATCAGCTATCTGATCACCTTCTCGAAATTTTATAAGTCGTACACCCTGAGTGTTTCTACCCATAACACGGATATTCGAGATTGATTGTCTGATCACAGTTCCATTGATAGTCATGATCATAAGGTCATTTTCATCACTTGCTTTTTCCAGATAGATCATTTTACCTGTCTTTTCGGTAACATTCAATGCTTTAACACCCTTAGAGCCTCTCTTTGTTTTTCTGAAAGCACCTACTTCAGATCTCTTGCCATACCCGTTTTCACTCATAACAAGCAATGATTCTTCCTCGTTATCAGAAACGACCATACCAACAACCTTATCGCCTTCTCTCAGATTAATTCCTTTCACACCAATAGAATTTCTACCAACTTCTCTAACTAAACTTTCGTGGAATCTATTAGCGTATCCCAAATTAGTTCCTAATAGTATTTCGTTATCACCATTAGTTATCATTACATCAAGAAGTTCATCATCATCTCTAAGGTTTATAGCTATAATTCCACCGATATTAGGTCTTGAATAAGCCATCAGTTTGGTTTTTTTGATAATACCATTCTTAGTGGCCATTACTATTGATTCACCATCTTTTTCGTAATCTTTTACGATAAGAATAGCTTTTATTTTTTCATTTTGAACTCTTTCAAGGATATTTACGATAGGCCTTCCTTTTGAAGCCTTGCCCATTTCAGGTATCTGCCATACTTTTTTCCAGAAGCATTGACCTCTTTCCGTGAAGAACATGATATAGTTATGATTAGTAGCATTGAACATGAATTCAATAACATCATCCTCTTTACTGTCTGCACCCCTAGCTCCAACTCCACCTCTACCTTGTTGCCTGAATTCTGCAGAATTAATTCTTTTAATGTATCCTGAGTAAGACAATGTAACAATAACATCTTCATCAGGTATCATATCTTCAACTGTTAGATCTTCAGCATAGTAAATGATCTCAGACTGCCTTTCATCACCATACCTCTCAAGGATCTCCTGAACTTCTTCTTTTATTATATCGATCCTTCTTTCTCTACTGGCAAGAATTTCTTTTAGATCTTCAATCTTTAACTTTAGTTCTTCAATTTCATTTAATAACTTTTCTCTTTCCAGAGCCGTCAATTGTGATAATCTCATTGCTAAAATAGAACTTGCCTGAATAGGTGACAAGCTAAATTCTTCGATCAGAGCAGTCTTTGCTAGATCAGCATTCTTGCTTCCTCTGATTATCGCAATCACTCTGTCTATATTATCCAGAGCAATGTTTAAGCCGAGAAGAATATGTATTCTATCTTCAGCTTTGTTCAGATCAAATTGACTTCTACGAGTAACTACTTCTTCTCTGTGAAGGATAAATTGCTCAAGAAATTGTTTTAAGTTCAGTTGCATTGGTTTTCCATTCACCAATGCGATCATATTGCCACTAATAGATGTCTGAAGTGGAGTGTATTTATAGAGTAGGTTTATAATAACATCTTCATTGGCATCTTTTTTTAATTCAATGACTATCCGGGTAGCTTTACTAGATTCATCATTTACATCAAAAACACCCTCGATTCTTTTATCTTTAACCAGTTCAATTATTTTTTCAATAAGCCCTTTTCTACTCACCTGATAAGGAATATCTGTAATAACCAACTTACTTCTCTCTCCTTTTTTCTCAGTCATGATCTTTTCGATTCTTCCTCTGAGAACAACTCTTCCCCTACCGGTTAAATACATCTCTTTAATGCCAGAATATCCATAGATAGCACCTTTGCTTGGGAAATCAGGTGCTTTGATATAATGCATAAGACCTTTTTTTTCTTCGATACCGAGTTCTTCATCTGCCTTGATGTTGGCTATTGGAATTTCAGGATCGTCTAACAATGCCAAAGTGCCTTGTAGAACTTCAGATAAGTTATGAGGTGGGATAGACGTTGCCATACCAACAGCAATACCTTGAGCACCGTTTATAAGTAAATTGGGGATCTTAGTAGGAAGAACTGATGGTTCCTGCATAGTGTCATCATAATTGGTTACAAAATCAACAGTGTCTTTGTTAATATCAGCTAACATTTCATCAGATAGCCTATTTAATTTTGCCTCTGTATATCTTGGGGCAGCAGCAGGAAGGTCAACATTACCAAAGTTACCCTGACCTTTTACCAGTGGATATCTAAATGTAAACGGTTGTGCCATTCTAACTAAGGCCGAGTATATGGCTTGATCACCGTGAGGGTGATACTTACCCATTACTTCACCGACAATTCTAGCACATTTATTTTCTTTTTTATTGTGATGCAAACCTAATTCATTCATTCCGTAAAGAATTCTTCTCTGAACCGGTTTTAATCCGTCTCTTACATCAGGTAAAGCACGGGAAACAATTACAGACATTGAATAATCAATGTATGAATTTTTCATTTCATCTTCGATAAATGCTTCAACGATATTTTGATCTGCTGGTACTTCGAAACTCATTAATTTCTCCGATATATTAATTTCTTATTGATGGTTTATCAGTAGCTAATAATAAATAAAAAACTTAGCAATAATGCAAGTGAAATATAATTAATTATTAATTAATATCTAAGAGTATTATGAGGTGGTAGGTAAGGTATTTAATTATTTACAGTTGATATATATAGATTGAATTGTTAAATTGTAAACTAATCAAATAAAAACTAACCACTAATAATTCCGAACAAGAATACTATGGATAAGACAAAGATCAAAATTTTAGCTCTAAGTATCCTAATATCGATGCTTTCCCTGATCACAGTGACCAGCTTTTTCGACAGGTTCGAGAATCAGTTCACAGATCTTAAGTTCAAGGGAAGATATTATGGCAAAGTTAGAGAGAGCTCTATCAAAGATATTGTTGTTGTGGATGTTGACAGCAGATCCGTAAGTAAACTGGGTAAATATTTTGAGTGGCCGAGGGCATTTTTTGCAGAGACAGTAAAAAATCTTGCAAAGAAAAAGTCAAAAGTTGTCGGATTTGACCTTTTATTTAATCAGAGTAGGTTTGCAGAGGATGATTCAATTTTCTGTGAAAATATATCCAATGCAGGTAATGTTGTTGCGGGATATAACTTTCAAGCAGAGGACAGATATAGTTTTATCTATGCTGATACAGTAAACGCAGAAATAAATTCTATTGTTAATTTTGAGAACAATGGTTTTTTTGCAGAAAGTGAAGATATTCTCGATTATGGATCCAGAAATATAATCAGTTCTGCAAATTCAAGCGGGAATGTTGGAATCACAAGCGATGATGACGGAGTTATTAGAAGAATTTCTCTTTTTAGGGAGTATAGAGGTAAGCTTTATCCATCGTTTGCATTAGTAATGTGTATGAATTATCTCGGGATAGAGAAAAAAGATGTTGTTTTCAATGATAAGGAAAGTTTGATCCTAAAGAATGCTCAAATAGATAGCATAAAGCAGGATATTGTCATTCCTTTGGACTCTGAAAACAGAATGTTGATCCATTACAGAGGTACGTGGAAAACCTATAGAACAGTGTCTTTCTATGATATCTACAAGAATAGGCTTGGGCGCAAAACTTTTAAAAATAATATAGTTCTTTTAGGGACTTCTCTTCGTGGTTTAATGGACCTGAGATCGACACCGTTACAATATCTTCCGGGTGTTGAAGTCCATGCAAATATCATCAATACGATCATAAAAAGTGATTTTATTTCAGAGATAGATCAAATATATATTATCTTGATTATGTTACTACTTTCTCTTATAGTTAATCTATTGGTAACAAGCAGATTACACATGTTCTTCTCAACGATGTTTGTAATAATTTCATCGATTGTGTACTATAAACTATCATTTTATTTATTCAACAACGAAAATATTCTGATAGATATTACAAGGCCGATCTACGCAATTATTTTCTCGTTTTTAACTACATATACGATCAGTTACTACAATGAAAACAAATCAAAAAAATTCATAAAAAGTACTCTAGGTCGATATGTTCCTGAAGTTGTTTCAAAGGAGATGCTTAAGAATCCAGATCTGCTGAAAGTAGGTGGAATGAAAAAAGAGATAACAATGATGTTCTCTGATATCAGAGGCTTTACTTCTTATAGCGAAAAAACCGACCCGAAATCTCTGGTCGAATTCCTGAATCATTATCTGAAGGAAATGACTAAAGTTGTTAAGCTTAATCAAGGGACTTTAGACAAATACATGGGTGATGCGGTTATCTGTTTCTTTGGAGCTCCTTTGGATTGTGATCATCCTCATTTAGCATGTAAGTCAGCTTTGAATATGTTAGAGAACCTTGAGAAAATGCGTCCTCATATAAAGAATGAAATATTCAGGGATATCGAAATAGGATTGGGTATTAATACCGATGTCGTGACCGTTGGAAATATTGGAAGTGATGAGCTTTTCGACTATACTGCTATCGGTGATGGAATGAACCTTGCTTCAAGACTTGAAGGATTGAATAAATACTATGGTACAAAGATATTGACCAGTGGTACAACTTACGAATATGTAAAAGATGATTTTATCTTTAGAGAAGTTGATCTGGTTTCAGTGAAAGGTAAGGTTAAACCGGTTAGGATCTATGAGTTGATCGATTTTAAAGATAAAAAAGTTATCTCTGATGAAGTTTGGGAAAAACTGGATATTTACAATAAAGGCTTAAAGTTATATCGGGAAGGTGAGTTCGACAAAGCAAAAGTTGTATTTTCAGAAGTAGCTGAGAAATACAAAGATAAAACATCGGAATTACTGATCGAAAGATGCGAATTTATGATCCAAAATCCTCCTGATGATTGGAAGGGTGTTTGGAAGATGGAAGGGAAGTAGAACAATAGACAATTTACAATTGATAATGGACAATTAAAAACCGTAGAGACGCAACACTTTGCGTCTCATACCGGGTGAAAAATGGATCCCCGGATCAAGTCCGAGGATGACAGAGAGGAATAACATTAACCGTAGGGTCGGGCTCCTATGTCCGACCGGAATGGATAAACACATGAAAAAAGATTTTGATATAATTGTGGTCGGGGCGGGTCATGCAGGTGTTGAAGCTGCATGGATATCGGCTCAGATGAAGAAAAAAGTTCTGCTTATCACTCAAACTGTGGATCAAATTGCTCAGATGTCTTGCAACCCAGCTATTGGTGGTCTGGCAAAGAGCCATTTAGTTAAAGAAATCGACATTCTAGGTGGTTTAATGGGAGTTGCTGCTGACAAGACTGGTATTCAGTTCAAGACTTTGAATTTGTCGAAGGGTCCTGCTGTATGGGCTCTCAGAGTTCAGTCTGACAAGAAAAGGTATTCTGCATTTATTAGATCAAAGCTGGAAAATCATAAGAATATTGATATTCTTCAGGATGAAGTTCTAGATATGATCATCAAGGACAATGAATGTCATGGTGTTAAGACAGAGATAAACGGTATTATTCATTGTAAAAAAGTTGTCATCTGTTCAGGTACATTCTTAAAAGCTGTTATTCACATCGGGAAAAAACAGATCCCGTCAGGAAGGCTTGGAGAAAAATCTTCTGATGCTCTTTCAAAGCACATGCAAAAGTATGGATTTGAAGTTGGTAGATTAAAGACAGGAACACCACCGAGAATTGCAGGATATTCAATAGATTTCAAAGGAATGGACATACACGGTTCAGATGATCATGTAATACCATTCTCATTCAGACATAATAAAACCTTTTTGAAACAAATTCCGTGTTATCTTACCAATACTACCAAAGAAACACATTCTATAATCGGAAGTAATTTAGATAAAACAGCTTTATTCTCAGGTCAGATAAAAGGAACTGGTCCAAGATATTGTCCATCTATTGAAGATAAAGTATTCAGATTCAAAGAAAAAGTATCACATCGTCTTTTCTTAGAACCAGAAGGGCTTGATACAAATGAATATTACATCAACGGATTTTCATCAAGTTTACCTGTGAATATTCAGAAGAAGGCACTTCACACTGTTCCGGGAATGGAAAATGCTCATTTTGTAAGAC
>JAQICF010000063.1 GCA_027858795.1 Candidatus Delongbacteria bacterium
AACTCGGCAGCGACATAATTTTCAATAAAAGCTCCGTTGTACTCACTGAAGATCTCCGACGGCCTTATGATGATATCCGAAGTGAGGTTAAGCATGGCTCCGAGCAGACCTGTATCGGACATATACAATTTGAACTTCGTACGGTCAGAATAGCCTGCAATAGGAAGTTTTGGAGTGCTGATGTTATATGCTGGATAGACAAGTCCAGCTTTCTTAAGCCATTCTATAGAATTTTCAAAAGTTGCAGCTCTTGAGTTCTTTCGAACATCGCTGTATTTGAATTTTTTATTCTCTTTTGCAAGTTGGTAAGGTATTGAGTTCCATATCTCTGAAGTCTTTACCGCCTGCTCGTTTTCCGCATATTTTGAAAAATCTCTTTTATAAGCATCGAGTATTGAATATTGAATTTTTCTGACCTTCGCAATGTCTTCATTTTGGAGGTAAGACTGAAGGACCTCAGGCATTCCACCGAGATAAAGAAATAATTTATGTTTTTCAATTAGTCTAGCATGGAGAGCTTCATGAAGCGACTCTAAGGGGGTAGTTTTTTCTAATTCTTCGGCCAGCAGTTCATCCCCGAAAGCAGAAAGATATTCTAAAAAACTCATCGGGAAAAGTGTCATAAAATCAACCTTACCTACAGGGAAACTGCTTTTTTTGCCTACACTGACCCCGAGAAGGGAACCGGCCGCTATTAAATGGAATGATGGAGCTTCTTCGAAAAAATACTTCAGACTTGTGATCGCTTCTGGAGAGACTTGAATTTCATCAAAAAAAATCAATGTATCCGAATCTTCGATCTTTTTTCCTATGTATAAACTCAGACTGTTTAGAATTGATTTAGGATCAAGACTGCTTTTGAAAAATGTTTTTAGTATAGGATCTTTTTCAAAATTGAAATGATGAAAATTCCTGTATTGATCATTACCGAAAGCTTTTACGATATAAGTTTTTCCGACCTGTCTTGCTCCCTGCAGTAAGAGTGGTTTCCTGTCAGGGTTATTTTTCCATTTAAGCAGGTCATTATAAATTTTTCTTTTCATGATAATCTCCTAAAAAGTGTTAATGTAATATAAAAACATCTCCAAAAAAGTGCAAGATGAATATAAAATTATCTCCCCAAAAGTGTCGAAAAGTACTGAACTGACTTTCTCGGATTAGCACTCGGTTTCAGTGTAGATGACAGGATAAGCATGGATCCAACAGATAAATATGATAAATGGGAGATCTATCTCGCATTTGACTATGACATAGAAGAAATGGTCAAGAATGTTGACAGTCCTATCATAAAATCAATAGCACATTATTTAAATTACATAAAATTCCCAAGCCCAGCGATACGATTTACGCCGAAATTTAAAGCGTATGGAATTTATTTTTAAAAAAATATTTACCACGAAAAAATATGTGGTGTCCGTCCGTAGGGGAAGGCTCCCATGTCTTCCCACGGCGTTGACGACCTTCCCGGAATCGTGCAATTAATGACGCCCAAAAAAGAAAGACCCTGAAATAAATTCAGGGTCTTGAACAAGGTGGCTTCAGCCCCTTGCAGTATCTTGAACAAGGTGGCTTCAGCCCCTTGCAGGGTGACGGATGTAGGGGGCTCCATATCTTCAAAATTGTTTAGAACAGTGTTTCTGTGGAGGTTGGCTTATTTTTGAAGGAAATCTTTGAGTGTTTGTATTGAGGTTTTCATTTCTGAGAATCTGGAGTTGATCTCGCTTTCGGAGATCGTTATAAAAGAATCATAGTCGCCTTTAATTCTCGATTCAAAGATTCTGCTTATTGATTTTCCAAGTTCTCTGCTTAATATTTCGGGTGCAACGAATGTTTTATTGAACCACCCTATAAGCTGACTGTGTTTTGAAGTAGAGAAATCGTTTTTCATGGCAAGAGCGAGTAAAGCGTAGAATATTCCGTAGTAGATTCTGTTGTTAGCTGCACGGTACATTTTATTTGATATTAAAAGTTCTGCCTCTTTTATCGTTTCTTCAGCTTGCTCGATCCTGTAAGAGATCATTGTGGCCTTATCTTGTTCATTCAAAGTCATACGTTCAATCCTTCTTCGAGAGCTTTTTGAAATATCGGCTGTCTGCCTCTTATTGTGTTGATCTCTGCTTTTGCCAGAAAATGCAGGTCGAGAATGATTTCAAATTCAAGCTGTACTGTGTATAAAAGATCAAAGATGTGGTCCTGCTCCTGCCAATCAAGTTCCTTTTTTGAAATGATCAGAATGTCATAGTCTGAATTTTCGGTGCTCGAATTGCCATACGCTCTTGAACCGAATAGTATTATACTTTCCACTATTCCCGTTTCCAGCAAAATATTTTTTATCTTGTTCAAAACTTTTTCATCAGATTTGTTAAGCATATAGCATCCTTTTCTATTTATCATAACAATTTAACTAATTTAACAGTCAAGGTCAAGCAGGATAATCAAATCAATTCAACCGGAATTGCTGTAACATTTTCATTCAAAGGAATATAATCGTCACAAAGACAAATCAAACCACCTTCACCAATAGGTAGATTAAACTTATTCAGTAATTTGAAATTTTTAATATGGTCTTTCTTCGGAGAAGCGCTCTTTTTAAATTCAAAAGGGAATATTTTACCATCTTTTAAAATAAGTAAGTCAATTTCTTTAGCATCTTTATCTCTATAAAAAAAGAAATTTTCTTTAATCCCGTTATGCCAGTAACTTTTCAATATCTCAATAAAGATCCATGTTTCAAGTATATTACCGGAATAAGCACCTGATTCAAGAGTTTCAGGACTTGTCCAACCGGTAAGATATGAGCATAACCCGGTATCAAAGAAATATAATTTAGGTGATTTTATCAATCTTTTAGAAACATTTGTATGGTAGGGTTGAAGCAAATAGATAATTCCACTGGTTTCAAGTATTGACAGCCAGGATTTTGCGGTATTTGGAGAAATATCAGTATCTCTTGCTAGATCGGAAATGTTTAATAAATTGCCTGTTCTGGCAGCGGTAGCTTTCAAAAAACGAAGAAAAGAAGTTTCATCACCTACTTTTGTAAGATCTCGAACATCTCTTTGTATGTATGTTTGGATATAAGAACTGTAAAACAATTCTTTTTCAATATTCAAAGATTCGTACAATGCCGGTAAAGACCCACGCCATATCATTTGATACAATTTGTTTAAGCTGATGTTTTTGTTTATTTCTGCTCTATTTTTTATTATTTCAAAAGTTGGGAGAAAAGGCTGATAATCTTTACCTTTATTCAGGATCTCATGTTTAGATAATCCTAAAAGATTTATAATCCCAATTCTACCTGCCAATGACTCTGAAATTCCTTTCATAAGATGAAATTGTTGCGATCCGGTTAACCAGAACATTCCTTTATCATGTTTCTCATCAATTAGAATTTTTATATATGGAAGCAATTCAGGAGCATATTGAATTTCATCGATCAATACAGGTGGTGGAAATCTTTTAAAAAAAAGAGCTGGGTCGTTTTTTGCCAAACTTAAATTAGTAGGGTCGTCAAGAGTAATATAGGTTCTCTCTTCTGAACTGGTATGTCTTAGTAAAGTAGTTTTACCTACTTGTCTAGCTCCTGTTATCAGTAGTGCAGGGAATTGCTCAGAAACGCGGTTTATGAATTGTTCAACTGTTCTTTTTATGTACATTATATTACTCCAAATTTATAGTATGATTCAATATAAACAAGATTAGCTATAAATACAAGAGAAATCTTCGGCTAATCTGCAATAGTACTGCAAAATGGACGATGAAAAGATAGACCCTAAATTGGAAAGGGTGACAGGATGTAAGGGTTCAACATCTTGAACCCAAAACCCCCTGGATTCCCTGATCGAGTCAGAGAATGACAATGTTACCCGTAGGGGACGGTTTCTTACCGTCCCCAAAACGATAATTGATCCCCCTGGATTCCTCCCGATTCTCGGGAAGAATGACAATTGTTAACTATTCTTATTACCACGGCATACTTTTATTATTACAAAATCAAAACACGAGAAATATGCTTCTTCAAGTATTAGCCTTAAAAGTTAATATTTAAAAGTTGGCACGGTTCTTGCAGTTGTTGTAAGTGTTGTAAGAAAAATACAAAAAGATGGAGTCTGTTATATCTCTCCTCCAAAGACATTCGCAGACTCCCTCTCCTCTAAAAAAAATAAGGAAGGTAAATGGTAAAACGATTAAAAACAGAAAATAAAGAAAATAACTCTGCATCTCGTCAAGTGTCGACAAGCTGTAACATAGTCAAACCGACATATGAAATGTTAACAAAAAAAACAAAAAATCCGAAATATATTCCACAAATAAAATATCGATAATTTTTAAAAGAAGTAACAACAAGTTTGGGTTGGTATGCTGCGAGACTCAACACTTTGCGTCTCACAACCCACACACCCACCC
>JAQICF010000103.1 GCA_027858795.1 Candidatus Delongbacteria bacterium
ATAGTACAACTTCCAAGTCCCATTACGAATTTCGGATTCTGCATCTGCTCGTAAGATCTTACGATCCTTTTCAGAGTTTTTACTGAAGCATAACCGCTGATAATAAATAAGCTTGATTGTCTCGGTGTAGGTCTTGGCGCCATACCGAATCTTGAAATATCATATCTTGCTGTGTATAACGGTCTCATCTCGATCGCTCCACATCCAGTTCCATATGCAAGTACCCACATAGAGTTTGCCTGAGCCCAGTTGTAGAACTTCTGAACTATCTTATTATTTATAGGTGTAACTTCCTTAGGCAGAGCTTCACAGAAAAATTCATTCTGCATCTCTTTTGCCTTCTCGTCTGGTTTGCTGTCTTGACCTATTGTAATCATCTATATCTCCAGGTTTAGTAAAAATCTAGTAATCATCTATATCTCCAATTGTTATTTCGTTGTCCGGTCAGACGTAAAGCCTGACCCTACGGTTTTAATTTATTTAAAATGAATACATCAATACAGCAATAATCCCTATTGCTGTAGGTACTTTTAAGAAATATCTTACTGAATTTTCAAGTGTGAATCTCGGATTAACAACCCCGATAAGAACAGTTGTCAGATACAGTAGGAATGTTTTTAAGACCATCTCAGGAATACTAGTTGCTCCCCCGAAGAAAAGATTCATAAACAGGATAAGTTTTGCTGAAGCAAAGAATGCTCTATTCGCCTGCATATAACCTAAGAAAGAAGATTGGTATTCTGTTGGAGGACCTATAGGTATCTCCTGTGGTGCAATATGAAGATCGAAAGGAGAATGCATCATCATACCGTAGAAAGCCAGCATTCCGGCTATAGTAGCTACAGGATTTGTTATCATAGTCCAGTTTAAAAATCCACCCTGCTGTGCTGCTACGATCTCTGTGATCGATAAAGTCTGATACTGTGCTGCCAATGCAATTACTGCCAATGCAAACGGAACTTCTGAAGCTGTTACCTGTGCAAGTCCTCTCATGATACCCATTGGCGAATAAGGATGACCACTTTCAGCCGCACCTAGAGCCATACCAAGCTGTCCAAAGAAGATGAAGTATATAACTAACAGCAGATCCCCTGAAAAACTGAAATTCTGAAGCCATACTGATCCGAACACTGCCGGTATGAACAGATATAATCCTAAACCTCCGACAAGTCTGAAGACAGGGCCTAAGTAGAACATGATACCGTGTGATATTGCTGTCCTTATAGAAAATACTTTAACAAGGTTGATATAAGGCTGCCATACAGGAGGACCGAATCTACCATGAGCCCTTGCAACTATCTTTTGAACAACACCTCTGAGCACCATACCGTAGTTAAATATCAGCAAAAGTGACAATAAAGCGTAAATGATTCTTTCTATCGTAAAATTTTCCATTATTTAACTCCTACAGTAATAAAAAACAATATCAGTCCGTACATCAGTATCCAGAATGCATAAGTTTGCCCGTTACCTGAGTAGATCTTTCTTAAAGAATCTCCAATTGTATGTGTTACTTTCGAAACATTTTTCCAGAAAGTTTTTACTCTTGGGGTCACTAGGAAACCTAATGCTCTGTGATACGGTTTGAAAAATTGATATGCAAAATGTGTTAATTCAGGCGTTTCAGGTCTTTCCCCTGCAAATACTATATTGAATTGCTTAACCTTTTGAACTTTCGGAGCTTTTAATAACAATAGAATTGTAAGCCCGATGAAAAGTACCATAACAATGTTCATAACAACAAAACCGTTCCAGTATCCCAGTGATGAATATGCTGTATCTCCAACCCACGATAGACTTTCGCCAAAGATAGGCTTTACTGCATAAGTGATCATGTCCAGTAATAATTTTGGTTTCATTGAGAATGCCATTATTATAATGATAAATATATACTGTGGTATTATAAACCAGATTGGAGCTTCTTTAACGTCCTTAAACTCTGTCTTTGCCTGTCCAAGGAAGATTGAATGTATCAATCTGAAACAGTAAAGGAAAGCAACTGTGGATGCAAAGAATGCAACTCCTGTTTGTAGATACCACCCCTTTTCTATCAATGATTCATATAACAACCATTTAGCTCCAAAACCTGTCAAAGGTGGAACTCCTGATATTGCGATGATTCCGAACATTACTGCGGTATAAGACAATGGCATCTTTTTTATCAATCCACCCATCTTGTACATTTTTGAAGTACCTGTTCTGTAGATCACACCTGCTATAGCTAAGAAAAGGACTCCTTTAATTAGCATATGGTTTACTACCTGATACATTCCGGCAGTCCATCCAAGCCCTGACATTGTTGCCATTGCAAGAATTATATATCCAACCTGCCCCATACTGGAGTAGGCTAATAATTTCTTAGCGTCTTCCTGGAATATTGCTATCATTGTTCCGGTAATAGCTGTAATTGCACCTATCCATCCAAGTACATATGCAAGGTCGATCTTTCCTATATGAGGAATTCCCATGATAAGAAGAAGAATTACAAAACCAAAGATACCCGCTTTTGAAAGGATAGCTGAAAGTATTGCTGTGAAATCATCTTCTGATTTCTTATATGCTCCACCAAGCCATGTATGTAAACCTACAGCTGCTATCTTAACCAGGAAACCAATAGATATTAGAATAAATACAATACTTTTATTTTCTTCTATTGCTCCTAATAATGAAATTGGAAATACAATATTATGATGTATTTCTGAGAAAGCATATGCAAATCCTAGTAGAATTGAGAATGCTCCTCCAAGTGAGAATATCGCATATCTTAATGCTGCTTTCTGAGCTTTTTTACCCCTCATAACAAGGAAATAAGAAGAAACCGTCATTATCTCCCAAGCAAAGAAAAACTGAAGTGTGTTCTCAGCTTCTACCATCGCAACAAGCGAACCTATCATTAACATAAGTAACGGATAGAATCCAACTCTTTTTCCTTTGCTATGCATTGTTGCTATAATTAAGAAGAATGATCCTCCAAGGAATATCGCATTGAAAAACAATGTAAATCCAGCTTGATCCGGCAAGAAATAGTATGCATAAGCTGCAATACCTGCCATACTGATAAAACCTTTGATCTTAGCCGGCAAGAAAGGTAGATAGAATAATGCCAATCCTAATGTGAAAGGTAGATAATAAATAGGTTCTATTGCATCATTTGTCCATGAATAATATGCTGCTATTGTTAATAGAGCTGCCGATACAAGAAATACTGCAAAGTTCTTAGAAATAGAGAAATCTGGTTTAACTTCAGTTGTTTCTTCACCTTTTAGAGCATAACCTAACCATCTTAGCATATAAACCGCTTCAAAAAGCGAACCTAGAAGTAAGAACCATATCCATACAAAGCTTTTAGTCGCACCTAGAAAATAAACTAAATTCCATTTTCCCCAAAATCCAGGGAATGGAGGTAAGCCTATCAAAGCTAGAACAAGAAGAACGAATGGGATAAGAAGCATCTTATTATGCTTTAAAACACCCCAGTCCTTATACTTTTCACTTTTCACAATACCTGCGATCCAGAACAATCCTGCCTTAGCAAAGAAATGATTTAAAAACAGAGGTAGAATAATGAATGAACTACCCCGAGGCAAGCCTACGGGGTATCTAAAAAAGAGTTAACTGACCCTTATAGATTTCCTTGTACTCTGATTGATTTCCTTGGTTTTCAACGTATTTCTTTATCACTTCTT
>JAQICF010000113.1 GCA_027858795.1 Candidatus Delongbacteria bacterium
ATGTTTTACTTCTACACATAGTGAATCGCCTTCATTCCAAGGAGTAGGGAAATTACCTATATTTGCATATATCATAGACACAAGCGTATCAGCAAATCCAAAATTAAGATAATGGTTAACACCAAATGAATCTTGATTTAAAATTTCGTCTGGTCTGTCCTTTATCCACATATCAAAAAACACACCAGAATTATCAACAGAGAAGTCAAAACCATTCTCTTGACAATTTACTATATTGACATAAACAGACCTTGGCATACCGGCATATAAGCTGAATGAAAAAGCAAGTAGAACTACAATTAAAATTAAATTTTTCATAACTAACTCCACTATTTATCTATATATATACTCATCAATGTAATAGTTATTTCTCGCTTTGTCAATAACTAATTACTTTATCATTATCATCTTTTTAGTTGCTTCCTTCACTCCATTGACTTCAAGAGAATAGTAATAGACTCCACTGTTTAAAGCTGAAGCATCAAAATTTACAGCATACTTACCAATATTTTTCAGACCATCTACCAAAGTATTAACGATCTGTCCATTTACATTGTAAACCACAAGCTTAATCTGTGAATTATTCTGAGGAACTGAGAAGTTAATAGTTGTATTCGGGTTGAATGGATTCGGATAGTTCTGCTCTAACTCAAATCCGTTTATCCTATTTTCTCCATTCTCAATCGAAGTATCGTCATCGCAAAGTCCTTTAATGCAGAAATTGGCTGTTCCCGGAAAATCAATCTCTGTATTATCAAACAAGTCTAACCAGTTTTCTCCGCTTTTGTAATAACTCTCCCCTGCTGATGCTTTTGATTCTACAATAGTCTTAGATTTTGCACCGAGAAGAACAGGTATATCTGATGTCCTGTCAAATGCTTGACCACCACTTGATAATGAAACCTGAATATAAAAGTCATCCGCAGAAGGTATCGTAACTATCGATGGTAAGTCAACTGTGTGAAAACCTTTATAATCAATGTGCCCAGTAGTTGTTGACAATAAATTCTGTAAGTCTGTACTATTGAAATCATCATACACATTTACAGTGTAATCAACATCATTCTTAGCAGTATAAAAACTTACAGCTACAAGTTCTTCTTCCTTTAAAGATGTAAATGCATTGAAAGCTTCGTCCACATCTGTCATAGTATCTCTCCAGCCATGATAATCATGATAGTAAATATTATCATAGATCAAAGGTTCGACATTCTGGAATGATATAGCTCCCATTTCAATATTCTTTGTACAATGTTTATCATAATATGATATCCAGAAATAACCACTATTTCCCCAAGCTGTACCCCAACTGTTCTTTATCCGCCATGCTCCGGGTCCTTCGGGAGCTTGAGTAACTCTATTATCATCCCATCCAACTATTGCAACTGCATGATTAGGATCCTGAGGATCAGAAGTTGGTTGGTAATGTTCATATTCACCATTTAGAAAAGCAGAAGAAGACATCAAACAAGTACCCATAGCTCCATGCTCAATCACTTTTTCCTTGATAAGATCTAAGTTGCTTAAATTGTTATCAGATATATACCACTCAATATCCCTTGAATAATAATAGTGATATGTATCGGAATATCTTAGCGGTGCTGTATCAAATGATTGACCATCAATATCTCTTACTGCACCTTCACCTCTTGATAAATAAGCAGCCGTAACAAGGTAATCACCACCCATATGGACTTCTAATCCGGCACCTGTAGTTGGTTCAGTATCATCATTGTTTTCCTGATTAAAACCGTTCCACCAGTCAAGATGATATTCAGCCAGATTTGGTTCTCCAGATTCACCGACCGCTTCCCATATACCTGAAATCAACACATTACTTTCCATTGAAGCAAATGCACCATGTGTCCAGCAAGTTCCTCCCTCTTGGCTCTTTACTGAAGTAACATAATTTTCATCCAGAGAAGTTCTAAGGTCAAAAGGATCAGAATAACCATTAATCCATTTAACCGAATATTTTTCTGAAGTCGTAGTTAGACCAACAAAATTTTCGATAACAAAATAAACTTCACCACTTTGTGTAACTACTGTTTCAGCTGGGATTACACCCGTAAATTCATATTCATTTATTTTTGTAGGACTCATGTCAAATTCGTAAATTGTCAAATAATTATCTTTACTGTAATAACCTTTACACGAAACTATTGCCGATTCATCCTTTAATTTAAGTACTGGGTTCATTTCTGAGCCTACATCGGCAAGAGATTTAGAAAATAACATTATTTCAGGAGGATCAACATCTTCAACATAAATTAAAGTGTAATCAGATGTATTACTCGTATTTCCACCTATGTCAGTTAAGTCGAAACTTATTGTTCCGGAAGCAATTGTTGCCATTGCAGGGATAGTTCCTATCCATATTTCTTCAATTTCTTTTGAAGGTGAAAATACTACATCCGATACAGTAGATCCACCATCAAATGAATAATGCCCTGTTATAGATTGAACACCTGAAGCATCAGTTACTGTCGTCTCGATCATCATATCATTATTCAAATATGCTCCTATGTTCGGTAATAAAGCCGGATTTGCAACAATATTACTAATAGTCGGTCCTTCATCATCATAATAAACACTAATATCATCTATAAACCACTGATCACTGTAGTTTCCAACATAGTGCCACCCAATTTGAATTGATTGACCTGCATATGCATCCAGTAATATTGACTCTTGAGTATAAGTCCTTGTAACATCTGCATTAGGAGCTGGCTGATCATCTACATACATTTGTGTCCAGCTACTTCCTCCATCAGTAGTTACTGCAACTTCATGAAATGTTAAATATTCTATCCATTCTGATGCTTGAAAAAATGATAATGTGCAAGAACCGCCTATTGGAATATCTATTGCGGGTGTAATTATCCAATCATCCTGATCTCCGTCATCATCCATGTGAGATGCTGATTTCTCTCCATTATATAGCCCAAAAGTATATATATTAGCCTCAACAAATCCGGCTCCTGTTGTATTCAAACTCCAACCGTCCGGAGGAAAAGTCTCATTTTCAAAGCTTTCTACGAAGAAAGGATGGTTTTTTGACCAACTTATCGGATATTCAGCAGATACAGCAGCATTTCCCAAAGAATCAGCCATATTGAATCTTAAAACACCTACAGTTCCATCGACTTGAGCAGGAATAATTCCATTTAAAGTAGTAGTAGCTTTAGATGAAGTTAAGTTGAATGGAGTCCAAGTTGATCCATTATCAAAACTGTATTCTCCGATCATTGGCTCAACAACAGGAGATTGATCCATTATTTTTACAGAGATATTACCAACTATATCCATAAAATTTTCAGTTCCTGTTATCGATCTAACCAAAGGTGGATAAATATCAGGGGTGGTTGAGTTTTCAATATAAACGGCCATAGAATGATTGTAAGGTCCACCTTCTAAATCATCCAAAGAAGTCCACGCACCGGTAGTTCCTAAATAACTGTGAGCACCTAATCGTCCATCAGCGTTATCAATAACAGTTGTTGGCACAGGACCTCCAGTGGACGATCCAACCAGAGCGATCCAAAAATCATCAACTAAAATAACAGGTGTAATAACTTCAGTCATTTGATAATCAACAGCAGATAACGAATCTGCAGATTCCCATAAAATTGTAGTTCCATCCTTATCGTAAATTCTGAAATGGTATTCAATACCATCTTCATATAACAAGGCTTCTACTGCATAGAAATCCACCGGATATTCCAGGCCGAAGTCTTCTACATTGTAATACACTGCTCTTTCTCCAGTCTCACTGTAAATGTAGTAAGGGGTTCCTGAATAATCGGCCCTACCTTTTTGGGTAGATTTATTACCATTGATATCCTGTATATCGCCAGCAAATAATCCTACCGTCATAACTACAAGTACCAATGCCATTAGTTTTTTCATTTGTACTTCCTCTGTTAAATTTCTATTGAAAATTACTTTATCAATACCATTTTCTTCGTGTATTTTTTTACTCCATTCATTTCCATTGTATAGTAATATACACCACTGTTTAAATGTGAAGCATTGAATGTTATGTTGTGATATCCCATATTCATTCTGTTATCGACCAGTTTTGAAACAACTTCTCCGGCAGTGTTGTAAACTGTTAAGTTCACTTTAGCATCAACAGCTGTACTGAAATTAATAGTTGTCTCAGGATTGAATGGATTCGGATAGTTCTGTGACAAAGAAGTTGTAAGAGGTATATTTTGATCTTCAATACCAATGTACTGAAAATATACTTCTTCTGAAGGTAGACTTACTAGTCCTGTACTATCAACTGCAGTTATTTTAAAATAATACCCAATATGAACTACGATATTTGTATCAATGTAAACATTTTCTTCAGTTGCTTGTACTGTTCCAATTGGTGTGTCAAGTGGAAATTCTGGTGTTAAACTCCTGTATATATTAAAATATTCTAAATCATTATCAAAATCCTGTTTCCATTCTAGAATAACATCCTGATTATAATTGTAAGGGTATGCAGTTAAGCCTATAGGTGCTAGCGGAGTATCAACCAAAGTATAATCCCCTGTTATTCCACTCATATGATAAACATCCGGTGATAAACTCCAATAAAGATTATCTATATCCGATCCATCCGCTAACCATGATCTATTATATTGAACAAAGTTGGAATCTCCAGTATGAAGTGAAGCTGCTTCATAAAGAATACATGTCTGATCACCAGCTGAAGTAAATCCAACATATACATTACCTTCAATATTAGATAATTCTGCAGCGTAAGGTCTTAAGTCAACATATGTTATAGCATAAGTATTACCCGGTACAGAGGCTTGTTGTTGTACGAATGGCGTTATAATATCTTCTCCAGGACCGTTACCTGAGTCTGTCCATACGTGAATCTCCATATCTTCACTTGGATAATCAACGCTTATATAGTTTGCAATTGTAAAACCAACAAGATCAGCTCCATAGTGATCTTTAGTTTCTAATGTATCTAAAGGTCCCATCGTTAACCTTTTTGCAATTGCTAAAGCTGAAGCTCCAGAACTTGATCCAATTATATCAAGATAATCAATATATTCCTCACCGTTCTCATAATATAGATAATTTCCGAACGTGATCTCATAAGTTTTAGTTTCCGTGTAATTTAGGTTTATTGAAGCATCTATTGCTACTATACGAAAATCTACTTTAGTCATAGGTGTCTGTACTGGTATAGCATAAGAATAAACTCCCGATACTCCCGATGAAGGTATTGCCAGTACTTCCTGTTCAGGTCCTCCATCCACAGAATAGATAACTTTTGTCTCTGATATACCTGATTGGTCAGTTAAATAAGCGTCAAAAGCAAATTCTTCAGTTCCAACAACGGGATACTCAGGTCCATCATAATCAATATCTGTATAGTTCCAGTCTTGTTTATATTTGCCTATCCTTATATCATCAATATAGATGCCATCTTGATTAACAGAAACATCAGATATAAATCTGAATCTAAAAATTACTGAATATTCTCCTACGTAAGCTCCTAAATTGATGTGTTCTTCCTGCCAGCTACCTGCATCCTGAGAAAAAGATTCTATCTTTTCCCATGAAGTTCCACCGTCTCTTGAACCCTCTACATGCACATAATCCAAACCTGCTTCAACATCTGTTTTATGCCATAGACTCATTTCTGCACTATAACAACCAGTAAAATCCATCGGGGGGTTAATTGTCGCAGAAAAATTCTGATCCGCGATATAATCTCCTCCTGGACTGTCAGTTAAGGAGTGGGTCGATGATACAGCATCTTCATCTGTAACTGCCCATGAACCTTCAAATGTCCAGTTTGAGGGATTGTGCAAAGCATCAAAATCATCTCTGAAAAGAATAGCTCCATCGTACCAAATTACAACGTAATCAACTGTCCTAGCCGAATCACCGTAAATATTGAAAACATCAAAATGAACTTTTGCAACAGTCTCTTCAGTCTTTGCGGGAAGAGTACCAATAAATATGTATTCCGATATTTTACTTAAAGTCATATCCACAGGAGTTGAAGTAACAAAATCATCTTCACTATAATATCCTTTACACTCAGTCAAAACAGCTTCATCTGAACAGGTTAAGGTCAAATTCATCTCATTATTTATAAATACTGGTTGACCATAATCAAATGTCGGTGGAGGTGATGGTGGAGTGTGATCATAGAACTGAAAATCATAACTTCCTGAAGCAACTGAAATATCACCAAGGTCTACAAGATCAAAACTTATAGTACCAGTTATTGCGCTATCTTCTGCAGGTATAGCAGCCGTCCATATCTCTTCTCCCCCTTTTGCTGCTGTAAATGGCAGATCAATAACCGAACCACCATCGATTGAATAATGACCTGTAATTGATTTTACACCTGTCAGGTCATAAGCAGTTAGATTTAAAACAAGATCATTGTAAGTATATGCAGCAATTTCTGGCATTAAATATGGATTTCCTTCGAGTTTAACAATTTCAGGAGCTTGATAGTCATAAGTTATCTTAACATCATCTATAAACCACTCATCACTGTCATTTCCTTGATAGTGGAAACCAACCTGTATGTCTTGACCTCTGTAAGCAGTTAAAAGAAACTTCAACTCTTCCCAGATTCCAGTATCAATATCCATTCCATCATTAGTAGGAGATCCTGTGTAAATTTGAGTCCAATTTGCGCCACCATCAGTAGTAATGGAAATTTCATGGAAATCATAGTAAGACATCCATGCTCCATTTTGCCACAAAGTCAAAGTACATGAATTAATAGCAGGAATGGATACTATTGGAGAGATGAACCAATCATCGTTTTCTACAGCATCATAGTAGTGAGAAAGACAATAATCTCCTGTATGAACTGGAGAACCATTTAAAACATTTGCTTGTATGAATCCCGCTCCAGTAGGTCCTAGAGCATTTGTCCAGTTTGCAGGAGGAAATTCACCCTCAAAACTTTCATTTAGCATTGTATTATCTTTTGACCAATTTACTGGATATTCATCCGATAAAGCAGAATTTCCAAGTGAATCAACTA
>JAQICF010000165.1 GCA_027858795.1 Candidatus Delongbacteria bacterium
TCTGTTTCAGGATATGATTTTTGGCAAGGAATTGAATTCTATAATAGTAATGATGGCAAAGATTCATCTTATATGAAATATTGTATAGTTGACAATATTGATAAAACTACTCAAAAAGCAAGTATGGAAGGATCTATCAGCGCTATCAGTTCTTTACTATCTATTTCATATTGCGACATCCAGAATAATACAGCTTATAGAGGTGGTGGATTAAATTTCAATTCATGTGGTGTAAATTTATTTAAAAACAATATTATCAACAATGATGCTAAATTTGAAGGTGGTGGTATATACATTAATAATAACGATGCAAATGAATTATTCGAAACTATTATCGAAAAGAATCTGATTAAAGATAATATCGTTTCTGAAGCTGGATCGACTATATTAGGTGGAGGTGGTATCGCAGTAGTTGATCCTCTCAGGTATACTAATGTTGTTCGAATTACAGAAAATGATATTATTAGCAATGGTGTTTATAGCGATGGTAGCCTTTCTGGTGCCGGTGGTGGTATCAATGTTTTTGCTGCTGAATATATGGAATTACAGATAGTTGGTAACAAAATAATGTATAATCAAGCTTATAATGCCGGTGGTGGATGGATTCAATGCTCTGAAGTGCAAGATTTCAATCTTAAGAATTTTGTATTCAGCAACAATATTGTTTCAAATAACTCTGGATATTATTACGGTGGATTATATTTTAACACAGGAAAACTAAAAAATCCTATAGATCTTAAGTTCTTTAACAATAATTTTGTTAACAACTTGAACACTGACATTAAGACAGGAGTCGGTGGATTATACATTGCACATAACGGCAATTACTTCCAAATTAAAAATTCGATATTCTGGGATAACAAAAAAAATAGCGAACCTTCAGATATTCAAATTGAACCTTCTGTTGGATATGATAAATTTACATCCTTTTGTAATTCCACAATTTATATGGAAGGTCAGGGGAACATATCATCTCCATCATTATTTAATCGTGTAGTAGAAGGTTTCGGAGCTACTCCTTACATAAACTATCTAAGAGGAGATTATCATCTTGCTTTAGGATCACCATGTATTGACAAAGGCGATCCTAATATTGCAGTTGATCTTAGTCTTGATCCTACAATTTATAATCTATTGAATTCACCTCCTAATATTGGAGCTTGGGGATTAACTGATGAATATACTACTTCAAAATATGAGACACTACCTTATGAAGAAGGAATGTCAATATTTGTTGAACCACTACAAACGGTCTTCATGGATTGTTCCGGTGCTCGTGCTCCAATCAAATTTGATGAAATTATTATAGCTGATGGTGGAAAATTATTTATAAATCCTAATGATTTTCAACACATTGGTATCATAAATTTACAAGTAGGCGGGCAAAAGATCGGCGATGAATACACAAGTAGGTTTGAGAAATATGTTGGAGATCAGGAAACAACAGGAAAATTCGAAAATTATATATTGGATATTGACCAGATGAATTGTACTGGTGTTGAATTAAGTGGTTGGTATTTAAATATTACTTCTGATAAACCTTTAACATTGAATGATTCAAAGGTTTATATAAAAAAGAATGATCCTAATGTAGAGCTTACAGAATGCGGTATTGATATAGGATTATCTTTAGATTTTACTATAACAAATAATATTATTGCAAATTTCGACACAGGAATTTATTCACCACCAATACAAGCAGGAAAAGCATCAAGAAGAGGAAGAATAACAAATAACGTGGTAAGTTTCGACCCTAGTGAAAGCCAAAAACGAACAGGAAAAAATACAGGCATTTCAGTTACTGATACTGATGCGGAGATTGATAATAACGAAATAATTAATCCTGACGATGGTATCGAAGCTTCACAATCTAGTGGTAGAATTACCAATAATACGGTATCATTTGATCCATCCGAAAGTCAAAAACAAAAAGGTGCAGATAAGAAAGGTATCTATATATTAAACAACTCAAATATGGAAGTTACATCCAATTTAATAACTTCAAATGATACTGCTACTCTTAGTATAAGTGGTATTGAAGTAGAAAATTCTTCCGTTGTAGCTTCATACAATGTAATAGATTTTATAAAATATGATTCAAAGTTTACGTACTACGGGTTTTATACAACTGGATTAGGAAGCAATTCTCAATTCATTAATAATACAATTAATAATGCAACTTACGGTTTCTACAATGTTGGAAGTGCCAATTCTACAGATTTTATTAACAACATCGTTTGGGGCAACGATCTCCTTAGGAGTCATGATGTTTACAGTGACAGTAAAATATTAGTAGCGTACAATAATAACATTTTAGGTACAATCTACGAGCAAGGATTACTTGATTCAAAAGACAACTTTGAAGATGAACCACTTTTCAAATCTGTAAGGATAAGTGATTTTAATTTGGATAAAAGTTCAAAATCTATTGATGCAGGATTCCTAATAAAGGACTTTCATGAGCTTGGTGTAAATTTCTACGGTGATAAACCTGATGTAGGAGCTTTAGAGTACTATGTTGCTGTTATTACGGACTTAAATTCCCCGACAAATGTTAATATTTCAACTTCTGGATCTTTAGCTACGATCTCTTGGAATTCAGTAACGAATGCAAATTCTTATAAGATATATCAGTCAACTGACCCGTATGGAACTTTCTCGTTCGTTAAATCTACATCTAGCACTTCTTGGTCAGCAACTATGTCAAGTACAAAGTATTTCTATTATATAATTGCAAGTACTGATGCCGCAAAATCCATTGTTGAGGATATTAAGTTAGATACCGAAACAATTAAGATAGTGAAACCAAAGAAAAAAATTCGACAAAACATTTACGAACTAAGCAATAGGTAGATACGCATAAAATAGTTATGTGAAAAAATCCTGAGAAATCAGGATTTTTTTTTGTTAAATTATTTTATGTTTGTATTTTTGAACTTTTTTTTGTATTATAACTTAACACAGTAGTAACTTAGAAGACGAAAATATATTTAATAATATTCGGGGAGATATTATGACTGATTATCGAAGAGTGATTTTGTTCATCATGGTCACAGTTTCTTTTATTTATGCAACACAGTTCGGTCCATGGTCGCATTTTAAAGCTATAACAAGTGATATTGATCTTATTGCTGGAGATACTTTAACTATCAGTGCTGGAACTGAGGTAAGATTTTCACCTGGTACAAAGTTAAATATTTTGGGAGGTGTCGTCATATCAAACGGAACTTCATCAGATCCAGTAATATTCGGAGCACTTGATCCAAATGATCCGTCATGGGGTGGTATTTTTATAAACAACTCTGATCCGTTACAAGTGTCAACATTCAACTCGACTATTTTCACAAAAATGTACTCATACGGAGATGGACCGATCAGTATTGGTGATCAATCAAGCATTGATTTTATTAACTGTAGGTTCATTGATAATCATGCAGATTATAATGGTGGTGCAGTTTATGTTTCGTCCGGTAATGTAAATTTCATAACATGTATCTTTAGAAATAACAGTGCTGAAAATGGTGGTGGTCTTTACATATACAATAATCCAAGTGCAGCTCCAAGTAACATAAATTTAAACTATTGCTCATTCTTAGCGAATAGTGCTTCTAATGGTGGTGGATTATATATCAAAGATTATGATGGAGCATCTGATGATATGTTTTTAAGTATACAGAATACAAGATTCCATTATAACAAAGCTAACGATCCTGGTGGATTAGGTGGTGGTCTTTTTATTAACATACTAGCACGTATCGATTTAAAACTGAAATATTGTAAGATCCAGTATAACGATGCAACTCTCTCTGGTGGAGGGATCTACTCTAAATATTTTGAAATGGATTATGGAGCTAATAATATTCAACCCCAAGAATTCTCTAACCTTTTAATAACGCAAAACTCAGCTAAAGATGGTGGAGGTGTTTACTTTAGTACCGGTTTTACGCAAAACCCTGCAAATATTGATTTCATAAATACTACAATTGCTTTCAATAAGGTAACTACTTCACAGCAAGAAAATGATGGTGGTGGTATACATATTGTTTCTAAAGGTAACTACCCATTGATAAAAAATACGATTCTCTGGGGTAATTCTACAACTGGTGAATGGGGGCAGGTATTCATTTCAGATAACACATACCCAACTTTTAATGCTGTGTTTCCTTTTTGTGATATTCAAGAAGGTGATTGGTTTGGCTATGAAGGTTTAGTTGTTGACCCTAAATTTATTAGACCTCCTTTGATCGCATCCAATACCTTACTAGCAGCTGATAGATTTGATTACCACTTATCTTTGAATTCTGATTGTATAGATGCAGGAGATCCAACTACTCCAATCAATCCTATAGCAACGCGGGAAGTAAATTATCCTCCGGTAAATATTGGAGCTTATGGTAATACCAAACAAGCTTCAGTCCCGTTAAGTTCAATAACTCCAATACCCGCTGGAACTGTTTCAGATCTTACTATACCTGCTGGTGGAGTTGTAGTCCTTGATTTTGAAGGAAAATTACAAACGGTCACTTTTAATTGTGTTATACTTAATGAAGGATCACAACTTCATTTAAAAGGATCAAATTTAGCTAATATCAATATTACTGATCTACTTACTCCAATTCAACCGGAAGGTAAATATTTTAATGATGAAAGGATTGTTATACAAAAACTTATTGAAACCGATTTAACAACTCAAACTCTAAATATAACTGGTATGGCTACTCTTCACGGAGTTGAATTAAGTGATATGCAATTAAATATCACTGGGATAGCACCTGAAGTAAATATTAATAATTCAAAAATTTACAATTCTGATACAGAACTACTTTCAAGTGGCATTTCAGCTACAGATCCACTAGAACTCACTATTATTAATAGCTCTATCGATAATTTTAAAACTGGTATTGAAGTAATTTACACAGGCCCTAACAAAAATAAAGGATCCAAACGAATTACAAATAATACTATAACTTTTGATCCTGGCGAAACACAAAAACTTGGACAACAGATAGGCATCCAAGTACAAAATGCATACGATATGAAAATTGAAGATAATGATATAGATAATGGAGAAATTGGAATTCGGATGTCCAGCTCTAGTGGAAGGATCACAAATAATACTGTTACTTTTGATCCTGGTGAAACACAAAAAAATAAATTATTAGGTAGAATTGCGATTGATGTTATTGGTGGAACAGATGCAATATTGGAAGATAATGATATTTGGATTACTGATACAACTACTCTAACAGCTATCACAGGTATAAATGTAGAAAATAGTAGTGCTAAAATATATTATAACAAGATCAACTTTGCTGACGCAGGTGCCAAGGTTAGAAACGGTATCGTTTTTAATAATGTTTTTGATAGTACTTATGCGTATAATAACACAATTTATAATGCCTCAAATGGTGTTAATATAACTTCGGGATTATATGGCATTGATCTTATCAATAATATCATCTGGAACGATGGCTCAATGAATATTGATACTACGGATGTTAAATTCTATAATAATGATATTAAATATTTACCTATTGGAATAGTTGGCACAGGTAATATCAGCTCTGATCCATTATGTATTGATCCATCAACAAATGATCTAATAATTGGAACTTCATCACCTTGTATGGATGCAGGATTAGTAGTAAGTGATTTTCACTATTCCGGCTTAACTTATTTTGGATCTGCTCCAGAAATTGGTGCAGTTGAATACTATGTTGAATTTACGGCACCTGAAAATCCTACAGTATCAGTTAGTGGCTCAACTTTCACATTCGGCTGGGATCCTGTTCCTGGGGCACTATCCTATTCGGTTTATTCATCCGATGATCCTTATGGAACATATGTTTTAGAGACAGTTGTGGCATCTACTTCATGGGATGCGACAATTTCTTCAGCTAAGAGATTTTATTATGTAGCTGCAAACGACGAATCTAAAAATGTAGGTTATGTGAGAGAAACAATACCTTATGATGAGGTTAAAAAAGATGAAAATAATACAGTTATTAAGAAAAGAATTCCAAGGAAAATAAAACGCACTAACTCAAGTAGATAGTGCGTTTTAGAAAAGAACAAAAAAAGCCCCGCAGAAAGGGGCTTTTTTTGTTCACTTATATCTAATCACTTATATTTCATCACTTATCACTATCGATCCATTCCTTCCAGGTATCGGGCTCATATCCAACAGTAGCCTTTCCCCCGTTCCTAACAATAGGAAGTTTTAACAAACTCTGATCTGAAAGTAATTCTTCCTCTGCATCGAACTGCAAGTATTGAAATTTCTTTTTGAACAGCTGTGAATCTTTATCGATCATTTCTTCTGCTCCACCAATTGCATTTTTAACCTTTTCAAATTCACCCTTACTCATCTCTTTCTCATCCAAGTTCACTGAATGAAATTGAATTCTTCTGTCAGAGAAAAACCTTTCTGCTTTCTTAGAATCTTTACTCTTCTTTCTGCTAAATATTTGAATATTCATAATTCATCCTCATTAATATAAACAGGTCGGACATAAAGCCCGACCCTACATATCATTTATTCTTTGTGTCTCTGTGGCTTTGTGAGAGACAATCTTAAAATGTTGTGGTATCAACGAACGTGAAATCTTTGATCAGCATTGTTGGAACCCTGATATTATCTAGAACTGCATTGCCATAAATACTCATAGCAGGTTCTGTTTTACCCAATGCTAAGATCCTTTTTGTTACTTCTGTAGCGATCTCATTAAATCTTAGATTTACCACTGAATGTTTGATCTCTCCATTCTCAAAATAATATATTCCATCTCTTGTAAGTCCTGTGAATTCACCTTTTCTTGTGCTAACATTCCTAATGTACCAGAAATTATTAATAATGAGTCCATTATCAACCATTTTCATCATTTCTTTCTCTTTTGCATCTCCACCACTAATAAGTGTATTAGGCATAAAATTAGGGTCTTCATTGATCTTCTTAGCATAAGATCTATTTTTGAAAAGATTTTTAACTACACCATTTCTGATCCAATCGATCGTCTCAGCCGGAATACCATCAAAACTGAATGGTGAAGCATTAACAGATGGATCGTCCAAAGTTGAGTATAATGAAAACTTATCCCCGAACATTTGTTTTCCGATAGCTTCATGGAATGGAGTTATATTGTTATCTGCACTTCTTCTGTCATAGAAATACAAAAAGAATGCAAAGAAATTATATACAGCTTGAGGTCTAAGAATAACATTAAACGTACCTTTTTCTATCACTTTTGGTTCAGTTAATGCATCAAATCTGGAATTAATAACTTCGATCTCTTTTTTTACGTCGAAATCTTTATAATTTTTAACAATTTTTGTTAGTTTTACTTCTTTTGATATGTTATCCGACATTGTCATAGTGTTTGAAAATGAGCTGGATCTGTCAAATCCCTCAAAACCGTTCTTGGTGAATAAATATTGATCTACTATTGTTCTAGTCGTTAGTCCCGAGATGAAAATATTTTTATTCTTAGCATTCTCAATGAGCTTTTGAATTACTTCTATCATTTCTTTCATTGAGCAGTTTTCTGTACTTTCAGCAACATTGACAACTTCAGGATAATTAACGTTCTTGGCACTTTCAACGAATTCAGGATCCGGTTGATTCATCTTAGCTATATCTTCCGCAACTTTGATCAATTTTATCAAAGTTGTGTTATCTATAGAGTTAACATTTGAGCTTGCTGACCTGTTTCCGAATGATACTTTCAAACTAACATTCAATTTTGTTCCGCTCATATTCTGAGTTATTCTGTTCTGTGCATATCTTGTGTCCTGCTTCTCTATCTCAGATATTGCTAGACTATAATCATCAGCTTTAGTATTCTTTGCTATGAATTCAGCTGCTTTTTTAATTTGTTCTTTCATTATTTTGACCCTCCTACTCTGATATTCTTGAATCTCGCAGTAGATGATCCATGAGTCATCCTTGATGACTGCATAGGTTGTCCTTTTCCACAATTATTTACTCCAAAATCTTTCCAGTACCTATCATCACAGATCGCATCACAGCTGTTCCAGAATTCAGGATTTGAAGATTTATAAAGTACATTTTTCAGCGGTCTTACTTTCTTTCCGTTCTTAATTTCCCAGAACATATCTCCACCGAATTGGAAATTTACTCTATGCTGATCAATCGAAAATGAACCTCTTCCTTCAATGTAAATTCCATCTTCAGTATCAGCTATCAATTCTTGAGGTGACAGTAGCTTTTTCCCAGGTTCCAAATACAAATTTGGAATTCTATTCATAGGAAAATCAAAGTAGTTCGTAGCTCTACAACATCCTCTACTCATTCCATCATTTAAAAAAGGTTGTGAATCTCTTGTAGTACCGTATTCATTTAAAATTCCGTCTTTGATAATATACCATTTCTGCCCTGGAACACCATCATCATCATAACCTGCAGTTGCTAGACCAAAAGGTAAAGTATTATCACCAATGAAGTTTACGATTTCAGATCCATACTGGTAATTTCCAAGTTTCTCAGGTGTTGCAAAGGATACACCCGCCATGTCTGCTTCCCATCTTAAAACTCTGTCAAGTTCAGTAGGATGACCAACTGATTCGTGCATAGTTAAACCAAGGTGTCCAGGATCCAGAATAAGATCTCTTCTTCTGATCTCACCAGGTTCATCTGCTTCAAGCTTAAGAATTGCCTGCTCAGCTATCTTATCGGCTTTATCGACCAGATTCATCTTGAGAATGTGCTCCCAACCTGCAGCGTAACCACCATCGTCAAAAGACCTAGTCTGAGAATCATTCTCATTTACAGCTGTTGCCGTTATCATAGGGTAAACATAGCTAATATTTGAATGAATTCTACTTCCTAGAGTAGATGCGAAATATTTATCATCATTATAGTTTTCAAGATAGAATACTGCTCTCTTTATCTTATCATAATTCAGCATTGTTCGATTTACTTCCATCATGATATCAAGCTTTTCTTTAAGTGGAACTTTAAAAGGATCGATCATAACTTTAGTCTTGTAAGTGTCAATATATCCTCTTTCCGGAGCTAATCTGATAGGATTATCTTTGTTTATCATAGCTGAGAATTTAGCTGTTTTGAAAGCTTCCTCAACTGTTTTCTTTACTTCATCCTGCGTGAATAAACTGCTGTGAGCAAAACCCCAGGCACCATCCTTGAATATCCTGATACCATAGCCATGCAGTACATTTTTACTGGTATTCTTTAAACTCAGGTCCATCAGAAATATATTTTCTTTTTTAGTCTTCTGGATCCTAATATCTGCATAATCAGCACCTAGTGATTGTGCGTGATTTAATGCAAGGGAAAGAAAATCCATATTTACCTCCATATATTATTTAAAATAAATCTTTTCAAGGATTATAACATAATGAATATATAAACATTTATCAATATGATTTATGATGAAAAGAATATTTTACTTATAAAAATAAAAAAAAGCCCGTATGAACGGGCTTTAGAATGAATCGTGATCTTTACTTATGCAGGAAAGATATTTCCATTAATCAAGAAAGTAACAGCAAAAGCTACGATCGCGTAAAGCTCAGGGAATACCGCTAATACAAGAGTCTTACCGAAAACATCATGACCTTGACCTATTCCTGCAACTCCATTAGCTGCGATACCACCTTGTTGAACTGCTGAAAAAAGAGCTACAGCACCAAGTGCAAGACCTGCTGCAAAAACTCCCATTCCCTGTAATAAAGAAATATCAGCTGTTACATTTGAATACATGATAAAAAACCCACCAAATCCATAAAGACCCTGTGTACCTGCTAGGGCACTTAGAACCATACAGTTACCAAATGCATCAGGTTTCTTTTTAATAGTACCGATTGTTGCGTTACCTGCAATAGAAACACCCATTGCACTTCCAATACCTGCTAGTCCTACCATCAGACCAAGTCCGATATAAGCCATCACTAATGGTAATGTCATAATTTACTCCTTTTACAATTTATTTTTAGTTTTTATTTTATCGTCATGCTGAATTTATTTCAGCATCCCTTTTTTATTTATTATTTTTTCTTTACGAACGGTTTATACTCTTTTCCACCACCGGTCCAACCTGCATTTTTATAAAACTCTACAAAAGTTAGACGCATAGGATGAACAAGAGAACCTAATCCTGATAATAGAATATTTCCTGTGTGTCCGATAACCATAAATATTACCATAATTATCCATCCGACATACGGTATATTCAAGAATTCTAATGCTATACTATTGATAACAAGTCCAAGAATTGCACTTGAAAC
>JAQICF010000171.1 GCA_027858795.1 Candidatus Delongbacteria bacterium
GTTTCAAGTGCAATTCTTGGACTTGTTATCAATAGTATAGCATTAGAATTCTTGAATATACCGTATGTCGGATGGATAATTATGGTAATATTTATGGTTATCGGACACACAGGAAATATCCTATTATCAGGATTAGGTTCTCTTGTTCATCCTATGCGTCTAACTTTTGTAGAATTCTACAAGAATGCAGGTTGGACAGGTGGTGGAAAAGAATATAAACCGTTTATCAAAAAGAAATAAATGAATACAAGTATAGTCGTCACCCTGAATTTATTTCAGGGTCTAAAAAATTAAAAGATAGATACTGAAATAAATTCAGCATGACAGTGAATAAAAAACTGAAAAATAAATTGTAAAAGGAGTAAATTATGACATTACCATTAGTTATGGCTTATATCGGACTTGGTCTGATGGTAGGACTAGCAGGTATTGGAAGTGCAATGGGTGTTTCTATTGCAGGTAACGCAACAATTGGTACTATTAAGAAAAAGCCTGATGCATTTGGTAACTGTATGGTTCTAAGTGCTCTTGCAGGTACTCAGGGTCTTTACGGATTTGGTGGATTTTTCATCATGTATTCAAATGTAACGGCTGATATTACTTTACTACAGGGAATGGGAGTTTTCGCAGCAGGTCTTGCACTTGGTGTTGTAGCTTTATTCTCAGCAGTTCAACAAGGTGGAATCGCAGCTAACGGTGTTGCAGGAATCGGTCAAGGTCACGATGTTTTCGGTAAGACTCTTGTATTAGCAGTTTTCCCTGAGCTTTATGCGATCGTAGCATTTGCTGTAACTTTCCTTATCAACGGACAAGTATTTGCAGCGTAAGTAAAGTATTAAATATTCTTTTAAAGCCCGTTTATACGGGCTTTTTTTTTATTGTTTAATGATTGATTGTTTTATATATTGTAATGTATAAATAAGACAAATATCATTGTGCTTTCATAAATTATAATGCATATATAAAACAATTAACATTGAGGTTTCACATGAAAAAATTATCAATAGTACTATTAGTATTATTCTCTCTGACATTATTTTCACAGATCAAAGGTTCAGGAGGTCCAGATACTTTTGGCTATAGTTGGATCGATAGTGATGAGATAGGTGGTCCACAATATTCATGGTATGACATTTCAGATATAGGTGATTCTCTTAATTTGACTGATGAAGGTATATCATTAGAACTACCTCTTGGATTTACATTCAATTATTATGGAATAGATTATACTTCTCTTAGAGTATTTGCAAACGGATATATTTCTTTTACTTCGATTTATAGTGTATATCCCCAAGTTTCTATTCCTGATTCAGGAGAACCAAACAACCTAATTTCTCCATTTTGGAATGATCTTAATCCTGGAGCACAAGGGAATATTTATTATAAATATGATTTAGCTAACAGTAGATATGTAATTCAGTATGAGAACATTGTACAATATGGTGCCTCAGTAGGAAATACTTTTCAAGTATTTTTATATGAAGATGGCAGGATAATATTCCAATATAAGGATATGCAAGGTGTTCTTAATGATTGTGCAGTAGGGATAGAGAACAATTCCGGCACTGATGGTCTGCAAGTTGCTTTTAATCAACCGTATTTAGGTAATAATTTAGCTATCAAGTTTGAATATGACCCATTTGTTTTTGGTGGGACCTATTCAATATCTACAAATACCTTAGACTACGGGAATGTAGTTGTAGGTGGTTCTCTAATCAAGAATTTTACTATTTCAAATCAACATTTAACAAAAACATTGGCAGGCGAAATTACTACAAATGAAGGTTATACTGTATCTGAAAAAGTCAAAATGAAAGGAGAATTAAACAAAGTTAAAAATGTTTTGACTTATCGTGTTCCACCTGAAAGCAGTATTCAATTTAATTTGAATTTTGAACCAGTAGCCGTACAGACATATAATGGATATGTAAGTATCACTTCCTCAGATACTTTAAATTCTACTGATTCTATAGCTTTAACAGGAGCAGGAGTAACTTCTAATATAGTTATTTTACAGACTGATACTCTAAAATATGCAACGAATCTTGGAGGTTCTTCGGGTTCAAACTTTGTGATATCAAATACTGGAATTGGAGATCTTATTTATTCAATCAATATAAATTATAAAAATGATTTTCCATATAAAGGATCAGGAGGTCCTGATGCCTATGGGTATTTTTGGAAAGATAGTGATGACCCAACCGGCCCGTCTTATGTTTGGTATGATATTAGTTCTTTAGGTACCAGTGTGACTTTGACAGATGAATCTGTTTCTGATAACTTACCTCTAGGTTTTAATTTTGATTTTTACGGGATTGGATATGACGCAGTGAAAGTATACTCTAATGGTTATTTAAATTTTGGAACTACAGCCATTGAATATGAGAATACTATGTTGCCTGATGCAGCCGAGCCAAATGGTTTGTTAGCAGGTTACTGGGCCGATTTAGATCCAGGTTCTCAAGGAGGAATATATTATTACTATGATTCAACGAATGGAAGGTTTATAGTACAATATGAGGATATTATCAATTATGGTAGTACCACTTCAAATACATTTCAGATCATACTTTACGAAGATGGAAGTATTGAATACCAATATAAAGAAGTAAATCCTATTGCAAATCATACTGTAGGAATCGAGAATATTGATGGAACAGTTGGAACTCAGGTAAGTCTTAATGACCAAGTATATTTGAGTAATTTGTTTGCAGTTAAATTTATTCCAACAGTAAACTGGTTATCTGCAACTCCATCATCATCAACAATTGTATACAACGATTCTAATCAGATAGTATTAACTTGTCAGAATTCAAATCTACCTGTAGGTAAATACTATGCGGATCTTGATATTAACTCTAATGATCCTGATACTCCCAATTATATGATTCCGGTTGAATATACGCTGTATGAGAATATGAATTCTCCTGAAAATATTATGACATCAATAGTCGGTTCAACTTTGACATTGAGCTGGGATCCAGTTCAATATGCTTCAGGGTATGTTATTTATTCATCGGATGATCCATATGGAACATACATTGTTGATGATAGTGGAACATTTAGTAATGAATCATGGAGCCCAACAGTTTTAAGTACAACAAAAAAGTTTTATCGTGTTGTAGCAGTTGATTCTAAAAGTAAAATACCTGAAATAATTACAATAAGGTAAGTTGAAATTGTTCAATAGAATAGCCCGTTCATACGGGCTATTTTTATTTTAATCCGTGAAATATTCTTTTCATCATAAATTGGGCTCTAAATAGACATGGTATCCAGTAACGGTCATCGTTTTCATAAATATAAGTCATTTTATCCTCGTAGGAAAGTAAATCTTATAGTTTGAGTTTTACGCAGTTTTGCGATCA
>JAQICF010000255.1 GCA_027858795.1 Candidatus Delongbacteria bacterium
ATTAAAGAAAAGAAGGTTGAACTTCTAAAAGGCGCACAAGGAAGCAAAATTGTTTTTTCTGCAGATGGAAAACAAGCTGTGTTTATTTCCAATGAAGATGCAACAGGCTATAACTCACTGTTTAAAGCAAAATTTGCAGATGGAAAGTTCTCAGATAAAGAGCAGGTAGCATTTGGTGAAATGATCATCAACGGTGTGGATATTTCTCCTGACGGTAATACTTTGATATATTCTGCCATAAAATCTGATACTGATAATAATGGGATAATGGATATCAACGATAATTCAGTTCTTTACAAGATAATATTTGAAAACAATTCTGTAATTCAGTATCAACTTACACCTGAGACTTATTCATCCAAAGCACCGAAGATTTCAAGCAAAGGAAATATATTTTATATCTCAAACAGGAACGGGAATGATGACATATGGATGTGTAGAAATGATGGTGTTATTCCTCGAGAAATTGACTATGAATCTCAAAGAGCTGTAGCAGATTTCTTATTCCAGAAATTCAAAGCGAAGAAAGTTTTAAATGAAGGATCAAATACAAATCTCAAAGAAGAAAACGAGCTTTTAGATAATTCTCTACTCAGTTACATTAGGATACTATCACTCTTCTCAGCTGAAAAAGATAAACTACTCGAAGTTTATTATAAAATGGCAGAGATATATGAGATCCAAAAGCAGTTTGAGAAAGCAGAGTCAATCTATAGACTGATTCAGGCAAGATATAGTGATGATCTTAAAGTATCAGAGAAAGCAAATTTTTATAGAAAGATCACTGAGTTGAAAAGGAAAGGGATCAGAACAGATAGTTACGGATTTGAACTTGAAGGGCATATTAATGATCTCAAGGAAATGATCTCAAATAGCGAAAACGAAGAATTTATTCAGGAAGTAAACCTTAATATAGGTATAATATATTTCGATCTCGGTCAATATACTTCAGCGAATAACTACTTTATCTCTGCAAGGGGAGATGGAAACTCGGAAGCTTTATATTGGCAGGCAAAGACAGCTTTGATCTCCGGAAATTCCAAAACAGCGGGTTCTCTGCTTGAAAAAGCTATTGAGAGTACAAATTCAAATGATCTCAAAGAAAAATATATCAGAGAATACTTTGCATCAAGTGAGTCTAAGGGAGAAAGAGCTAAGAGGATTCAAAGTGCCCTGTCAAATAAGGACTTACCAGATGAGATCAAATCGTATGGTAATTTGATACTGGGGGAAATGCTTGATAACATCGAGTTAAAGCTTGAGTATTTTAATTTAGTGAAACAATTCTACGTAAATGACCCAGAAAATATTATGAAAAAGAAATTTTCTGCCAATGCCGATCTGAAACTGGCAAGGCTCTACGTAGCTAATAATATGGATGAAGAAGCAGAGGGAGTTTACAAATATATCATAGATAATTACTCAGGGATCGATTACGACTTTTATATTATCAATGCAGTTCAGGACCTGTCAAACCTTTATTTAAAACAAGCGGATGAATATCTCAAAGCCGGTAAGGATGAAAATGCTTTGCTGGTATATTATAAGGCTTTTGATCTGGACAGAGAAAATATTGTTACTCTGAGAGGTATGGCAAGTTCGTATTATTCATTAGGAAAGATAGATGAAATAATTAAGTTCTTTTCAGCAGAGTACGAGAAAGATACCAACAGTAGTACAATGAATTATGCTCTTGGATATGCCTATTCATTAAAGGCGATCAACGCAGGCGAATACCTAAGACCACTGATAAATCTGTCAATCAACCTGATAGAAAGATCGCTGGAGCTTGAGTCAAAAAATAAGTTCGGATACTTGACATTAAGCTATAACTATGAAGCATTGTTCCATTTAAGGAATATTCAGGAAGAGGAAATTAAAAAGCAGAATGTTCTATTGAAAGGCGTGAATTACATAATCGGTCCGGTGAAATTCTTACTATCGACTATAAACCTGATCGAAGATGAGAATGTGGACTATCTCGACAAAACGATAAACACTTTGAATAAAGGCCTGGCAATAAGTGATATCAGCTCTGACAGAGAATTATACCTGAAAATGACGTTGAACCTTGCAAATAATTATTATAATCTTGGAGAGTTCGGCAGAAAGAACGCACTAGAAAAGTATCAGGTCATTCTCAATAATGACTTCCGGTTCAAGTCGCCACAGCAGAAAGCTATCATATATGAAAAAATAGGACATTGTCATTTTACACTCGGAAATGATGAAGCTGAAGGATTTTATGATAGAGCAATAGAACTATACAGGTCATTGAATGATAGAGAAAGCGAGATAAGGGTCTCTATGAGGAATGCGCTTTATTATCTGTCTATGAAGGATAAGGAAGGTGATTTCATAGGAGGTGCTGACGCATCAGATAAATATAAGGATATCGTTGTAAAGCTGAAGAGTGAGGGAAAAGATGATATTGTCAGGTTGCTTCAGCGGAACAGCGCATTCGCTCAGTTTATCGATGATGAATATGATAAAAGTTCCGAGATACTTCACAGTCTGTTGAAAGAATATGGAAAGAATGCGATCAGTTCAGAGAATGAAGGAAATTATATAATTCTAACTTTATTAGGTTTGGATATTCCAGTTTGGAAGTTGAATATCAGTCTGGGATCTTTATATCCTGAGGGTTTCAGCAGTGATTCCGAGATAGCTTTTTTATATTCACTTCAGGCATCGAATTATTTCAAATTAAAAGAATTTTCCACTGAGGAAGAATTCTTAAATAAAAAGCTGGATTATTTCAAAGGTAAAGAGAACAGACTTGCAGTGAGCCTTATTGAGAACAAACTGGGATTGCTCTATTATTTCAAAGGTGATTACAAGAAAAGTATAAAGCATTTTGAGCTGTCTAATGAGATCTGCATAGACCTTGAACTTTACAATGTCATAGTGACGAATAAGAATAATATACTTAAGGCTTTAGTAAGGATAGATAGTGCAAGTAAAGAGCTTTTTGCCAACTACAATGAAGCTATTGCCGATACGTCGATTAATAAATTCCCTGAAGGGATAATTGAGATATATCCAAAAGCTGTGAATTTGAATATCAAAGCTGTTCTTACCTATAAAATGTATCAGGAATTGAATAAATCTGAGGATGTTTCAAGTAAATACAAAGCGTTAAAATACCTGATAAACAGTGATAAATTGTTCTCAACAGGTATGGATCAGCTGAAAGAAAATAAAAAACTTCGAAAAGATGAAAAATTACTGCTTTCTTCGATACTCTATAATCTTGGTATTGTAAAATTAGAAATGTCAGATAAGATATCGGCCGAAAAGATACTGAATGAAGGATTGAAATTAGCTGAAGTTTCCGGGGACAGACTTATTCTCTGGAGATATTATATGAAGCTGGGAGATATTTCTGAGAAAAATACTTCTATAGATCTTTATTTAAAAGCAGAAGGGTTATTGTCAGACTATTTACCATCTACAACAGACTATGAAATGATCTCAAGCTGGCAGGAAGATATCAGACCTCTCTATGACAGGCTCATTAGATATTATATTTCAACGAAAGAACTATCGAAAGCTTTGAATTTCTCAGAGAGATACAAGAAGAAAATGATGCTCGATCACTACTCAAGTCGCTATCTTGACTACAAAGAACAATTGCATAACATACATATTACCAAGATAAAATATAATACAAGCGAGATCATCAGGTATAATACCGAGATCGACAGATTAAAGAATAAAGACGCCGATAAGTACGCTGAAAAGATCGAGGATTATGAAAAGAAAGTTGATCGATATACAAAAGAATTAGTCCAAATCTACGCTCAAATTAAAAAGGATAATGATAACAGGCTTTTACAATTCGTTTCAATAGATGATATAGCCTTTGACGATATAGATGAGATCCTTGATGAAGATGATGCAATAATATCATTCTATTCATTTGAAGATCAAACTTGCATTTTTCTAAGGAATGATTATTCAACTACTTGCAAAATAGTAAGTAAAGATGAAACTCTTCTGAACTCAATTGATAATTATTTCAATGGGAACGCAGATAAAGGTTTTTACAAGAAGGTATATGATCATTACATAAAACCTTTTGAGAAGGAGATCAGTAATAAATCCCATGTCTATATAATGCCTGACTATGACAGTACAGTTCTTCTACCATTCGTTACTGCTATAAATAAGATCAATGAAGATATTAAACCTACATTTTCAAAGTTACCTACGATCTCATCTTTGAGTTTGATAGAGGAAAATAAGAACATCAATTACTCCGAACTGAAATATCTATCCAAATTGAAAAGCAGTGAAGATGTTAAAGAACTTTTCGACAATGGTGGGTTTATATATTTCGACAAGTATCTGAACAAAGGAAGTAATAATGCATTGGAGAATTATTTCAACATCGGAAGATCCACTCTTAAAATAAGTGAATTCCTTGAATATAAAATACCTGCGTATGGTGTTATTCTAAAAGGATTTAAAAAAGTACCGGACCCAAGTGATTACTTTATTCTGGTAAATTCACTGATCTACTCAGGTGTTCAATCAATTATTCTTCCAATGTCTAAAGTTTCAAATAACGGAATTGACAGCTTGGTAATTAATTCATTCTCGAAGCTGGAGGTATCAGACATTGATGATGTTCTGTCTCAATGTAATACCGATTGTGGTGATATAGAGATCTTCGGGTCTATTGGAATGAATGAAAGAGCTCAGAGAAATTTTGCAAGTGACAATCTGCAAAGCTTAGTTGTAAGCGGGATCAGAAATTATAAAAGTACTGTCTATGAAAAAGCATCTTCTTACTTCGCCCAAGCACTTATAATGGCAAGGAAGATAAAAGATAAGAAGCAGGAATTGAATATTTTAACTACTATCATTTCTTCATACTCAAAATTGAAAGATTATAGGAATGCAATTAAATATGGTAGGGAACTTCTTTCATTTGCTGAAGAAAATAACATAGAAAAACAGATCGTCAATGCTTATGATAATATTTCAAAGGATTATTTCAGGTCAGCTATATATGATAATATCTCAAAAGATTATTCTAGGTCAGGAGTATATGACAGCAGTGCATCTTATCAGTATAAGATACTGGATTACATTTCCAGGAAAGATATTAAACAGAAATTGAAAAGCTATAATATGTTATCATCGATCTATGCTCAGAAAGGCGATTTTGAAAAAAGTATCAGCTACAAAACCAAATATCTTGATACTGGCAGATTGATCTCAGCAGGAGAGCTTGATTCCTTGAGCAATAGTCTGAACGTTAAATCTTCTGAAGTTCTGTTTAATTCCCTTAAGTCTATTCTGGTGAATTATTACAAAGCCGGTAAAATAGATTCAGCTATGAATATTTATAATATAGTTAAGAATAACTCTGGTATTTTTGAGGAAATTCCTAAAGCATCAATGGCAAATCTGTACGAATCTGTAGGTTTGTGCTATTTTAAGAAATCTTTCTATAGCAATGCGGAAGAATTTTACAAAAAAGCTTTAAAAATGGTTGAAAAAAATTCAGAGAAAGCATCATTATACCAGAATCTTAGTGATCTTTATTATAAGTCAGATAAATTATCGCTTGCACTGACGATGCTCTCCAATGCCAACAAACTGACAAATGAACGTGATAATGCAGCTCAAATGAAGATCAACAATACCAGAAGTCTCATTGAAGTTAAACTTGGGAATATCCCTGCGGCATTATCGTATTCTTACAATTCTCTGGAAAGATCTATTGAATCAAAGAATAAATTCGAAGAAAGTATAGCTAGGGTTAATCTTGCTAAGATACTTATTCTAGCAAACGAAATTGAAAAAGCGGAGCATAATCTGGAACTCAGTTCTCAGTTGGCAATAGAAACTAAGAACAAGAGTGCCTTGATCTCATCAGAGTTCTATAAAGGTGTTATTCTGGCCGAACACAAACTTAAACTGAAAGAAGCTCTACTCAGATTCCAAAGCTCATTAAAGCTCTCTAAAGAAGGATTAGATAAGTTATTCGAAGCAAGATCACTGTATCAGATAGGAATGATATATTTTGATAATCAAGATACAGACAACAGTTACAATTATCTTAACCAGTGCTCAGAACTCTCAGAATTATATGATATTAAGGATATTTATTACAAGTCTGAGGTAAACATTGCTGAATTGAAATTCAGAAACGGTACACTTGATCTGCCTAGACTTACTAAAGTGATAGGAAAGATAGGAGATGATATTCTTTTTAGATCAGAAAGTCATTATAGCATTTCTGAAATGAATGTAATAACAAGGATTTACGACATTGCAATAGCTGCTTTATACAACAGTGGAAATATCAATTCGGTCATTTCAATGATTCAGTCAAAAGATCATATTTTAGCTCAGAACGATATAAATTATTTCCAGATCGGAAGTTCTTCAAATACTTCTGTTGATAAGATCAGAAAGCTTTATTCAGATAAGATTTCATTGAGATTACAGGATAAACCTTATGATCAGGTAGAAAAGTCTATATCGGCAGAGAAAGAGAGGTATCAGTCTCAGATAAAAAATACGATATTCCAGAAGAATATTTACAGTATCAGTGATCTGCAGAAAGGCTTAGGGAATGAAGATGTGATCCTGGTCTATTCACCTTTCATTAACGATCTGAATGTTATCGTGATAACAAATAATATATCTACGATACAGAGAAGTAAATTAAAAGATACTTACTCAGAGAATATACTTGACAGGATAGAGAATAAATCTGATATAACTGAGCAGGCTAAGTTAGCCTATAGTGACCTTTTCAGAGATCCGGTTATGAATATGGTCTATGGTAAAAAGAATCTGCTTATTTACTCCTCAGGTTCATTGAAGAATTTTCCTTTCGATCTCCTTTATGACGGAGAAAAGCATTTGATCGAGAGTTATAATATTTCAGAGATAAGTACGATTTCTCCGATCAAAGTTAAAGATTTCCAATTTGCTAAAAGTATGTCATTTGTGAATCCGTTCTCTTCAGCGAGTGAGCTTGTCTTTGCAGACAGGGAATATGAGTCATTACAATGGGAAAATAAGAAATCAAGTTCACTTACACAGAAAAATGCTACTGAAATAAATCTTTCCAAAAGCTTTAAAGACGGTTACTCAATGTACCACTTTCCGAATCATACGTATACACTCAATAAAGATTCTGCGAATGTTTCAAGATTAACGAGTTATATCCAGCTCTCTGCGGATAGTAAGAATGATGGTAAATATTCCTGGAATGAGATACTTTCACAGGGTTATTCTGATAAGGATATTATCTTGTCAGGGTGCGACAGTGGGGGAAAGATGGGACTTGATCATTCTGCTTATTTTGATCTTGCAGAAGCTTTTGAGATCTCTGGAGCAAAGAGTGTTGTTTCAAGCAGATGGAAGACCGATGACCTTGGTGCAGCTGTGCTGATGAAAAGGTATTTTAGATATTTAGGGAACGGGTCAAGCAGGATCGAGGCTTTGAGTAATGCGAAGAGAGATGTGATAAAGTATTTTAATGATTATCCGTATTACTGGGCAGGATTTAAATTGTCGGGCCGAGTATTTTAATTATTTGTAGGGGACGATTTCCATTCGTCCCCTTTTTTTTGTTGTCATTCTGAACTTGTTTCAGAATCTTCTTTTTAATCATTATTTCGTTGCCATTTTTTTTAATAATATGTAAGTTTTAATAATTATTTAATATATCATTGGATTGCTTGTGAAAACATTTATACTATTAGTTGCTCTTTTATGCTCTGCATTAAACGCAGAGTCAATTCTTAACTTTGGATTGGGACTTGGTCAATCAGGTGGTCTGACTTCTCCGTTCAGAGAAACACCATCATTATTAGGAATTAATTTTCATAGTGAATATGAAGCATTTCTTCAATCCATACAAAGTGTTTCATTTCGATTTAGATATTCTGGTTATAGTAAAAAGTCTAGTTTTATTAGTATTTCTGGTTCTAGCTCAACTAGCTCAAATGCTTATTACCTCGGGGTCTCATATAATATAACAAATGCAAAAATATCAGAAAAACATATTACTGAGATATCTCCAATAATTGCCTATGGCTTTGAAAAAATAACATGGAAAAGTGAATACACATCATTATGGTCTGGCACACCTGAATTACTAAGTGGAAATGATTATGTTGAATATATTTCTTTTGGTTTAAGTGGAGCATTAGGAATTAAGAAGAATGATATAATTTATAAATTTAGATTATCAATTTATTACGATGATATTCTTTATACCGAACGAACTGTAATTGCAGATACTACTGGAGATGTATTAGAAGATCCAAAATACAAAACAGATATTTACGGTCAACTTGAATTTATCATAGGTTTTATGCTTTAAAACATAGAGGAGTAAAAATGAGTAAGAAATCATTAGTATTATTTTGGACAATTATTTTAGGATCTATATTAAACGCTCAATCAATTCTGCATGTAGGTGTTGGATTAGGAGGTGGTGAAGGTGTTTTTACAGAACCATATAAAGATCCTTTTATTTCATTAAGTCTCAACGCTGACTGTGAATATGAATTTTTCGTTTTAAATACTCAAAGTATATCTTTACGGGGTAGATATTCTGATTATAATAAATCCGAATTGTTTTCAACGGGCTATTCAGAAAAATACAGTTACGGCATTTCATATAATTTTACGAATGTTATTTTAACAGATAAGTTTTTTAATGAAATATCCCCAATAATTGAATATGGTGTTGAGAATGTGAAATGGGGTGATAGTTTCAATATTTCTTTCTGGGGAGATCCTGACGAACCTTTAACAGGAGAAGATAAATTAAGTTATTTAACATTTGGTAGTAGATTTTCTATTGGGTTGAAACAAAAAGAGATTGTTTATAAGTTGAGTATGTTGCTGTTTTATGATCACATTCTGACATCTGAACGAAATATTTCTAATGATCCAGATAATTCTCTAAGTTTGGATCCTGATTTTAAAACACAAATTTATGGTATATTTAAGTTTTCAATCGGGTATATGTTTTAACTTTCTTTTGTTTGCCCAAAAGAAAGTTAGAAAGAAAAGGGCAGCACGAACGCTAATTTTGGGACTTCCGGTATTATTCTCTTTAAAATCTGATTCCTCTAACACTAGAAGTAGATTTTACACAACAGATAATAATCACTCTCGTCAGGTAACCAAAATTCCGTTAAGTGCGGGTAACTCAAAAGATAAAACACGAACACTTTTGAAATAATTATCAATAATATAATTTTATCGTTGCAGGTTTAAAATAAAAATATATATTATGGTTCGTAATGATAAACATAATACTAAAAGGAAGTAATATGGAAAAACTTAAAGCAATAAAGAAGTTAGAATCTCTTATAGAACCGATTGAAAATTTAAAAAAACAAAAAAGTCACGGACAAGAATTCAAAAAATGGCGCAGAGATACTGAAATTGCAATTGAAAGAATATTCGATAAAAATAGTAGACATATTAAAGATTTTGGAGATATTCGTTATTCATTATCTGCTTTTTTTTCAGGTACTCCTGATTCTGAATTTGAGGATGCATATAGGAGAGGATTAGATACTGCAAAAACAATATTAAATTCTTTTATTGATGAAATACAAGAGTATTGGGAAGAAAGCAAAGATGAAGCTTTGCCTCAATTAAATGCAATTGAAAAAGTTAAATTGATTATACATAAATTCCACTTGGTCGCTAAACAGCTATGCTCAAGGTATGATAATAGAAGTACGATAAAAATTGATGATGAATACGATGTTCAAGATCTTTTTCATGCTCTACTTAAATTGCATTTTGATTATATCATCCCCGAAGATCCAACTTCGAGCTATGGAGGTGGTTCATCAAGGATAGACTTTGTTTTAAAAGAAGAAAAAATAGCAATCGAAGTCAAAAAGCCAAGAGAAGGTTTAAAAGATAAAAAATTAGGTGAAGAATTACTAATAGACATTAACAGATACCAAACGCATAAAGATTGTAAAACACTTATTTGCTTTGTGTATGATCCTGAGGGATACATAAAAAATCCTAGAGTTATAGAAAAAGATTTGTCTAAAGCATATGACAGGTTGGATGTTGAGGTTTTAATAAGACCTAAGACTTAGAACTGCATATATACCCCAATAAACGATCGGCAAGGTCACGGCACTTAAAAGCGTAGTTAAAAAGACCAAATATTGAAGGCTATTAGCTTAAAATAGATTGAATTATATTTTTCAACTCAGGGATATTTTTTTCAATTGTATCTTTGACCGTAAGTATATTAACACTTCCGTAATTGTGAGCTAAAATATTTCTAAAACCATACGCTTGCCTGATAGGAAGGATTTTTATATAATCAGGATTTTCGATTTTATTTAACATGTCTCCTATTTGTTGCAGGCACATTAAAATTGCGTATTCACCCTCAAAATCATTCAATGCTTCCAAGGTATCACCATGTCTTTCTGCAATCTTATTTATATCGTTTATATATTCCAGAACAGTTTCTAATTTAGCTCTATCGCTTAAGTCAGACACTTAGAACCTCCGGAATTATATACTTTCGTGCAATTTTATTTAGAGCATTTTTGTCAGCTATATCAACCTTAAGATTAAGCTTATTTTCAATTTCGGATTTAATTTCTTCCAATCGTAGAATAGATTCCCAACCGATATGATTATTCAAAAACTTTTCGTTAATTTCATAGAGTATATCAACATCGCTTTTATCGGTCTCTTCGTCTCTTACATAAGAACCAAAAATTCCAAGAATAAGAAATCCTTCAGTTTTGTATAGATCCTTTAGTATCTTAATTTCATTATATATTTTCTTGTTCATTAAGGATTCCTCAATATTATATTGCTAATTTAACACATTAGATTGAACTTGTCAAACATGAAGAATTTGATAAGATGAAACTATATTTAAAACAGAAAAGAAGATCCTGAAATACTGAAATAAATTCAGCATAAATCAAGTTCAGGATGACGAAATGATTGCAACGAGCGAACTAATCACTTACCACTCATCACTCATCACTGTTTTTTAAACCCAACCAATAAACCAGTAAACAATCGGCAGCGTTACAGCACTTAAAAGCGTAGTTAAAAATACATTTTTCGCTGCGAGTTTTGATTTTAAGGTAATAATTAATTTGCAATTGCGCCTGATGTGTTGTAAATTGAATATTGAATAATCAATTTACAAGGTGGTAGTTATGATTAATAGAGAAATTGAAAGTAAGATTAAAGAAGCTGTAAAAAAATATCCCGTTATTACTTTAACGGGACCAAGGCAGTCAGGTAAGACTACACTGTTGAAAAATGCTTTCCCTGATTACGATTATGTTAATTTAGAAGATCCTGAGATTAGAAATTATGCGATTGAAGATAGTAGAGGATTTTTGTCTCAATTCAAAAAAGGTGTAATCTTGGATGAAGTACAGAGAGTACCGGAGTTATTTTCATATATTCAAGTAATAGTTGATCAAGAGCAACAGAATGGCAGATTTATTTTATCAGGTTCACAGAATTTTCTTCTTTTAGGTGGAATATCTCAATCTCTGGCAGGTAGAACAAGTATATTTCATCTCCTACCTTTTACTAAAAGAGAAATTGAGAATAGAAAACCTTTAGTACTTGAAAACTTGATTAAGGAAAGTGTAAAATTATCTGAATATGATTTATTCAAGACTGTTCATACGGGTTTCTATCCACGAATACATGATAAAAACCTTGATCCGCAGGAATGGCTTGGTGATTATTTTCAAACTTATATTCAGCGTGATGTAAGAATAATACTTAATGTTTCTGATATTACTCTTTTTAGCAATTTTGTAAGTTTATGTGCAGGCAGAGTAGGTCAATTATTAAACTTATCTTCTCTTGGAGCTGATTGTGGAATAAGCCATTCAACAGCTCAAAGATGGTTGTCTCTACTTGAAAGTAGCTTTATTGTTTATAGGATAAATTCACATCATAAGAATTTTTCAAAAAGAATAATTAAAAGTCCAAAACTATATTTTTATGATTCTGGGTTACTATGTTATCTTTTAAGAATTAAAACTCCGGAAGATTTAAGAATTTCATCCTATCGAGGAAATATATTTGAAAGTTTTTGCATATCTGAATTTATAAAATCATCATATAATAAAAAACAAAATCCTGACATCCATTTTTGGCGCGATTCAACAGGACATGAAATAGATATGCTGATTGAAGATAGAGAAAAGTTGTTGCCAGTTGAAATAAAATCAGGACAAACTTTTAATAGTAGTTTTTTGGATGGAGTTAAGTACTGGATAGATTTATCAGGTTGCAATAAAAATGATGCATACCTGATTTATGGAGGTGATAAAAAGATTACATACAAAGGCATTAATGTTATTCCATGGTATTTGCTTTAAATCCACCCAATAAACCAGTAAACAATCGGCAGCGTTACAGCACTTAAAAGCGTAGTTAAAAATACATTTTTCGCTGCGAGTTCTGGGTCGGACTTGAACTCAGTTGCAATAATAACGATCATAGCCATACAAGGCATAGCTGATTGGAGTACAACAACAGATTTTGCAGTTATATCCATCTCAAATCCGAATATTGATTCAGCGAATTTTATTACAAAAAGCAAAATAAAAGGTACAATTATCATTTTGTTGATACTGAGAACATAGATCTGAACTTCTTTGAATGTACCTTTGATACTTATCCTGCTCAGCATCATTCCGATATATATCATTGAAAGGTAAATAGTCGTTCCACCGAGACCACTTAAGGTTTTATCCAGTATGTAAGGCAGTTCAAATTTTACTAGAAATGCTAGTATTCCCAGAGAAAAAGCAATAGTATTAGGATTGATAAGATGCTTTAGGCTTTCTGTCAGTTTGATCTTGTTATTCTTGTTGAACAACATTACACCTACAGTCCAAAGCATAGAGCTTAGTACAATATGATATACAACTGCAAATAAAAGACCTTTTCCACCAGGGAAGAGGGAATCAAGAAGTGGGTATCCTAAGAAAGCAATATTTCCGAAGGTCGTATGTATCCTGTGAATGGTATAAGCATGGGACTCAAGTTTCATTATCTTGGCAGAGACTGTTCCGAAAAGTAATAATATGAACATTGAAATATATGCAAATATCAGAACGAACAATGAGCTTTCAAGAACTTCTATTGAGAAATCAAACTTTGATAGTGAAGTAAATATCATCAAAGGTAGAGTGATCTTCATCACGAGCTTATTTATTCCTGCAGAGAATCCTTCAGGGAAGAATTTGAATTTTGCTGCTAGATATCCGATTAAGGCAAGAAGTCCGAGAATTGTAATTTGATTTATAATGATCTGGTTTTGCATGGGTAATTCCTTTTTATTACGATGTAATATAATGAATAATTGACAATTTACAATGGACAATTAATAATTGGGCTGTAGGGGTCGATTCCCATTCGACCCCAAACACTGCAGGTTGCAACAAGGGGATCTGATCCCCTTGTCCGGCATATCCGGTGCAACCAATAAAAAATAGATTGCCACGGATCATAATTATAATCCTCGCAATGACAAACATGATAATAAACCTTGAATCATACGAAATAAATTCATAATTTTAATTCATGACAATTAAGAGTTACATATATAGGATTATAATTTTCACGATTTTAATATTTTCGTTAACAAATGTTTTTTCAGCAGAAAAAATATTTTGCGATCAATGCGAAAAACTCATAAAACCAGGTTCAAGGTATGTCATATCAAATGGTAAAATTTATTGCAGTGAGGAATGTTTTGATAAAACACTTCCAAAATGTGTTGTCTGCGGAGAATCTGTACAGAACGGGTTTAAGCAGAAAGGTTTGAGCTATTGTAGCAAAGAATGTCTGATGACAACCTGGGGCAAGTGTGAGCTTTGTGGCAAAAAGATCATGAATGGTTATCATATCGGAAGCAAGGAAGGTGCTTTCTTCTGCAAAGATTGTATGGAAAAACCAAAATGTTATCTCTGTGGACACCCTGATAACTGTAAAACACTCTCAGATGATAGACTTATCTGCTCAAACTGTGAGAAAACTGCTATAAACAATCCTACTGATTCGAGAGTCATATTTGATGAAGTACGTATGAAGATGAAAGAAAAAATGGATATGACAGCCGACCATGATATCACATTCAAGTTGGTTAATATCCAAGAATTGAGCAAAGAATCTGAGTTGCAATACACAAATGAATATATGGAACAAGGGCTTTTTGTACATGAGGAGAGGACAAAAACTTACGTAAAAACAAAGAGCATCTTCGGATTTGAATTCGGAAGGGAAACAAATACTGAAGTAATTAATAATTATTCAATATTGATGTTATTTTCTCTGACTAAAGATAAATTTATTGAAGTTGCGGCCCATGAACTTGCACATGACTGGATGCAGGCAAATTATCCAAATATTGATGATTTAAAGATATCAGAAGGATGGGCTGAATTTGTAGCAACTCAGGTGAACAATCATTATGGGAATACACATTTAAATACAAGAATGAAGAATAATCCCTGTCCAGTTTATGGAGAGGGATATCGTTATGTGGCAGGTTATGCGAAGGAGCATGGAATCAGCGGACTTTACAAATTATTTGATGAGATGAATAAGAAGTAAAGACGCAATATCTTGCGTCTCTACTACTCCCAGATCTTTACTTCGAAAACTCCTTTTGATGTTGCAACCCCACGGTACATACCGAGTGTATTATAAGGCAAAGAATAATTTCCATCTTTATCTACGGCAACCAACCCTCCGATTCCCTTTTTCAATACTTTATGTATAACATGCTCAGAAGCTTCTTTTATTGAAAGTCCTTTATAAATTATTAATGCATGAACATCAAAAGCGATAACATTTTTAATAAATTCCTCGCCTTCACCGGTAGAAGAAATTGCACATGATGCATTATCAGCAAAAGTTCCAGCACCTATGATAGGTGAATCGCCGATCCTGTCCCATTTTTTGTTTGTCATACCTCCAGTAGAAGTTGCAGCTGCAAGATCTCCATGAATGTCCAAAGCAACAGCACCGACAGTTCCTTTTGGTGCGGCAGCGAATTCAGCGTTGTGATCCAATGAAGTTAAATCAGTTCCTTGAACTCTTTTCCATTGTTCATATCTTTTCTCAGTGAAAAAATATTTCTTATTTTTAAATTTATAACCAAGGTCTTTTGCAAATTCTTCTGCACCTTTACCGTTCAGGAATACATATTTACTGTTCAACATTACATCTTTTGCCAGAGAAATAGGGTGTGCTATTCTTTTAATTCCTGTGACAGCTCCACATTCTCTATTTTTACCATCCATGATAGAAGCATCCATACTATTACCACCATCGTAAGTAAATACAGCTCCTTTACCACAATTGAATAACGGACAATCCTCAAACTTATTTACAACAAGTTCTACAACTTTTAATGCAGTTTCACCTTTTTTGAGAAGGTTATTGCCGTAGCTTAAGATTTTCTCTAAAGCTTCAAAGTATAATTTCTTTTGATCTTCCGATATCGTTGGAGGTATTGCTCCCGCTCCTCCATGGATCGCTAATGTGTGTTTTGTTTTCATTGAATACCTTTATTTATTATGATGTAATATAAAGAATGTTAAAAAGAAAATACAGTATTAATAGATTAATTCAGTTGCATCTGAATAACAGAACAAGGGGATCTGATCCCCTTGTTGCAACTGGAAGAAAATACGATTGTATTTATTTAGCTACAAAAACAGAAATAATTGAAGAATATTGCATTAAACACTTGACACGGATGTATTCTATTGTTATATTTGTAACAAATGAAGACAAAGTGTAACAACAAAACCAATCCGGGAGGATATCATGGAAAAGAAAAAAGTGTTAATCATCGATGACGCAGTTGACTTCATCACAGCTTACAAAGCTTACCTAGAAGCAAATGGTTTTGCAGTAATTTCAGCAAACAGTGGAAAAAGCGGAATGGAAAAATTAGTGAATGAAAAACCTGACATCGTTATTTTAGATGTAATGATGGAAACACCTGATTCAGGATTTGAATTCATGAACATAATGAAAGAGAAGAATTTAGATACACCAGTGATCTTAAGTTCTTCAATTGCCAAGGCAAGTCAAAGCAACTTTAACATAAGTTCTTTAGGTGTGAAAGTTGTGATGCAGAAGCCAATTGATCTTGACAAACTTGTTGAAAATGTAAAGAAGTATACAGCTTAAAGCGTTATAAAAATAACAATAGGGTAGATAGAATGAAAAAAATAGAATCTATCGTAGAATTGAACGAAGTAAGGAAAGTTCTGGAAGATCAAAGAAGGAACGATGAAAGTAATAAAGTGATTATAAAAGTGGCAATGTCAACATGCAGCATTGCCACAGGATCTGCCAAAATAATTAATGCGTTCCAGGATCAGATGAAAATGCAGGCTATCGATCATAAAGTTATTCAAACAGGATGTATGGGATTATGTCATTCTGAACCGACCGTAGAAGTTAATATTCCTGGAAAAGATCCTGTAATGTTCGGTAAAGTAGATGAGAATAAAGTTGTTGAGATAGTTAATCATTTTATTAAAGAAGGTAGAACGGTAGATGGTTTTATTTAATTTATAAATTCAATTCGATGGAAAAAAAATGAAAAAAAATAAACAAATAAAATTAGCACTTAAGAACTGTGGTGGTATAGATCCTGAAAGAATAGAGGATTACATAGCAGTTGACGGTTATAAAGCCCTGGGAACATGTTTGTTTGAGAAAAAGCCTGGAGATGCTATAGATATAATTAAAGATTCCGGTCTGAGAGGTCGTGGTGGTGGTGGATTCCCAACAGGCAAAAAGTGGGAAATGGCAGCAAGTTTTGATGCAGATCAAAAATATGTTATTTGTAATGCTGATGAAGGAGATCCTGGAGCTTTCATGGACAGATCGATCCTTGAAGGAGATCCTCATGTAGTGATCGAAGCAATGGCTATCTGTGGTTATTCTACCGGAGCTTCTGAGGGGTATGTTTACATCAGAGCAGAATATCCTTTAGCAATTAAAAGACTTTTAAATGCAATTGACCAAGCAAGAGAAGCAGGTCTTCTTGGAAAGAATATTCTCAACAGCGGATTTGATTTTGATATAGCTCTAAAATACGGAGCGGGAGCTTTTGTATGCGGTGAAGAAACGGCATTAATAGCTTCAATGGAAGGTAAAAGGGGAACACCAGTCATCAAACCTCCTTATCCGGTTGAATGTGGTTACAAAGGTAAACCTACCAACGTAAATAATGTAGAGACATGGGCGAACATTCCTTCTATAATAAATAAAGGTGCACAGTGGTTCAGCAGTATTGGAACTGAAGGGTCAAAAGGGACAAAAGTATTCGCATTAGCTGGCAAAGTAAAAAATGTAGGATTGGTCGAAGTTCCTATGGGTACAACTCTTAGAGAGCTGATCTTTGATATCGGTGGTGGAATTATCAACGGGAAAAAATTCAAAGCTGCTCAGTCAGGTGGACCATCAGGTGGATGTTTAACTGAAAAACATCTTGATACTCCAATAGATTATGAAAGTTTGAAAGCATGTGGTTCTATGATGGGATCAGGTGGAATGATAGTAATGGATGAAGATGATTGTATGGTGGGAATGGCTCAGTTCTATCTTGATTTCACTGTAGAAGAAAGTTGTGGAAAATGCGTGCCTTGTAGAGAAGGAAATCATATTCTTCATGAAATCCTGAAAAAGATCACCCACGGCGAAGGAACTCTTGAAGACCTTGATAAACTGAAGAAAATTTCTGAAGTAGTAAAAACTACATCACTTTGTGGACTGGGACAAACAGCTCCGAACCCTGTCCTTTCAACTTTGACAAATTTCTATGATGAATATTACGATCATGTTGTAAATAAAAAGTGTGCCGCAAAACAGTGTAGATCTTTGCTTGAGTATAGCATTATAGAAGAAAACTGTATCGGATGCTTGCAATGTAAGAGAGTATGCCCTGCTGATGCTATCTCAGGAGAATTAAAAGAAAAGCACGTAATAGATCCTGAAGCATGTATAAAGTGTGGTGCATGTGTCAGCAAATGTAAATTTAACGCAATAGTTGTAGAATAGGAGAGAATAATGAGTTGCGGAGAACATAATTTTAGAGAAAAACTGGTTGAGATTTGTAATGAATTCAAGAATGATCCAAACGATCTTATCGGTGTATTGCATAAAGCTCAGGGAGAATTTGGCTTTCTTCCTCAAAAAGTACAAGAAACAGTCGCAGAATTATTGGGAATAGCTTCCTCAAAAGTTTACGGAGTTGTAACGTTCTATTCTTATTTTACAATGGAACCTAAAGGGAAATATCCCATTTCTGTATGCACGGGAACTGCATGTTATGTAAAAGGTGCGGAAAAAGTCTTGAAAGAGTTCGAAGAAAAGCTTAATATTAAGAATGGGCAAACAACTCCTGATGGAAAGTTCTCTATGAGCTCACTTAGATGTGTAGGTGCATGTGGGTTAGCTCCAGTAGTAATGGTGGGAGAAAAAGTTTACGGAAGTGTTGAAGTTGAACAGGTCGAGAAAATTTTGGCAGAATATTAAAATATAAAGTTAACATTTTACTATCTGAGTATAAGTAAAGGATCAATCATGGTACAAAGCAAATATCCACTTATTGTCACTGAAAAAGATAAATGCAAAGTGTGTTATACTTGCGTTAGGGAATGTCCTGCAAAAGCGATAAAAATTACTAAAGGACAGGCAGAGATAGTTGAAGAAAGGTGTATAGGTTGTGGCAATTGTGTAGTAGTCTGTTCTCAAAACGCAAAGAAGATCAGAGATTCCAAAGAATCATTGAATAAATTACTTAATGAGAGTAATAAAGTAATTGCTATGATAGCTCCGAGTTTTCCAGCTGAATTTATCGAAATTGACGATTATAGAAAATTAGTAACAATGGTAAGAAAGTTGGGCTTTGACAAAGTGGTAGAGGTCTCGTTTGGTGCTGACATTATTGCTTTAGATTATTTTAAAGCAAAGAAAAATACTGAAAATGAATATTTCATTTCTTCAACTTGTCCTGCAATAGTTAAATTCATAGAAAAATATCATCCTGATATTGTAAAGTATTTATCTACTACTGTTTCACCTATGATAGCAATGAGTCGAGTTGTAAAAAAAGAATATGGTTTAGATACAAAAATCGTTTTTTTTGGACCTTGCCTTGCAAAAAAAGATGAAGCTGAATTATTTATTGATAGCAAGATTGATGCTGTTTTGACTTTCAGAGAACTTAGAGAAATATTTGAAGATAAGAATATCGTTCCCTCTTCTGAAAAAAGTGATTTTGATCCTCCTATAGGTGGCAAAGGCTCAATACTTCCTATCACAGGAGGATTGCTTCAAACTGTTGAGGCTTATGAAGATATTCCCAATGACAATGTTATTGTTGCTGAAGGGAAAAATGATTTTCCTGAAGCGATCAAAGAGTTTGAATCAGGCATTCTTTGTGGAAACCATTTGGATCTCTTATGTTGTAACGGATGCATAATGGGTGCAGGTATGTCAAAAGACGGAAAAAGATTTGAAAGAATGGCCAAGGTATCAGCTTATGTAAAAGAAAAATTACTGATGAATCAAAAAGAACATGCTGAATATATTGATAAATATAAAAATATTGATTTAATCCGTACCTTTAAAGCTGATGATCAGAGAATATTGATCGAGAAAGATGAGGCTAAGATAAAATCAATTTTATTTACTATGGGGAAAGTCAAAACAGAAGATGAATTGAATTGTTCTGCATGTGGTTACGAAACGTGTAGAAAGCATGCCATTGCAATTTTAAAAGGTCTTGCAGAGTCAGAGATGTGTCTTCCATACACTATCGAGCAAATGCATAATTATATAAATATTCTTGGTGAAACGAATGTAAAGTTGGCAGATGCAAAAGATGCATTGAAAAAATCTGAAAAACTGGCGACTATGGGTCAATTGGCTGCAGGTATAGCTCATGAAGTAAACAATCCACTCGGTGTCGTTCTTATGTATTCTCATCTTCTCATGGAGGAAATCGATGTTAAGAGTGAATTGCATTCTGACCTGAAGATGATAGCTTCTCAAGCAGATAGATGTAAAAATATTTTATCAGGATTACTTAACTTTGCAAGAAAGAACGAACTAAAATTAAAAAGTGTTAAGATCAGTGATCTTTTTGAAACAGTTATTCAGAGTGTCGTAGTTCCTAAAAGTGTAACAATCACTAATAATCATAAAGAACCTGACAGGCAAATATATCTTGATCCTGATCAGATTGTTCAAGTCTTCAGTAATCTTATAAAGAATTCTATTGAAGCCATGAATTCAAAAGGGAGCATCGTTGTAGGTTCACGATTCACAACAGATGAAATAATATTTACAATTGAAGATGATGGACAAGGTATTCCCAAAGAGAATATAGATAAACTTTTCGAACCATTTTTTACTACAAAGGAAATGGGAAAGGGAACAGGTCTTGGACTGGCAGTTTGTTATGGTATAATCAAAATGCATAGAGGGAAAATACTTATTGATTCAAATACAGATGTATCTCTGGGTAAAACAGGCGCAAAATTCACTATCAAACTGCCTTTAAGAAAATTATAGGAACACTATTATGGAAAATTTAAAGATATTAGTAATAGATGATGAATTTGGAATAAGGGAATCAGTAAAAAGAGCGTTAAGAAAATTTACTGTCAGTCTTCCTTATATTGAAGAGGATTACGGATTCGATATAGATTCTGCAGAAACAGCAGAAGAAGGAATTGAAATGATGAGGGCAAATAACTATAGTATTTTGCTGCTTGATAATCAACTTCCGGGAATGAATGGTACTGAATTACTTGAAAAACTTCATGAAGAAGACAGCAATATTATTACTATCATGATTACAGCTTACGCCTCAATTGAAACTGCCATAACAGCGACAAAGAACGGTGCTTATGATTTTTTAACAAAACCTTTTAAACCCGAAGAATTAAAAAATGCTGTCCATAAGGCCGGGAAGCATTACATACTCAACAGTGTAACAAAAAAACTTACTGAAGAAAAAAATAAAATTAGATTCCAGTTTATCTCTGTACTTTCACACGAATTGAAGTCTCCGATAGCTGCGATAAGCAACTATCTTAAGCTGATGGAAAAAAGGATCGGGGGCAACGATATTGAAAGTTATGATGAGTATATAGAAAGGTCTCAGATACGCATCAAGGATATGGAAAAGTTGATATTTGATCTTCTTGATCTGACCAGAATAGAATCAGGAGAAAAGAAAAGGGATCTCGAAGAAGTCAATGTCAGCGAAATAGTTGAAGAGGCTGTATCCAATATTGAAGATATGGTCTTAGTGAAAGAGCTTAAAGTTGATATGGATATTGAGAATGCAATAATAAATGCCGATAAGACAGAAATAGAGATAATTGTAAATAACTTAATATCCAACGCAATAAAATACAATATTGATAGTGGAAAAATTGAAATAAAATTGTTAAAATCCAATGGTGCTCTTAATTTTAGTGTAAGTGACACTGGTATAGGCATTGAAAAAGATGATATAAATAAACTTTTCAAAGAATTTTCAAGAATTAAGAATGAGAAAACTCTGCATATTTCTGGTAGTGGTATAGGGCTTTCTACTGTAAAGAAAATCGTTGGTCTTTATGATGGAGATATTAAAGTGGAAAGTGAGTACGGAAAGGGAACAAAATTTACGGTTGAATTAAATAAGATCTAGAGGTAGTATAATTATTTTTAGATCAAATCAATAGGGGTTACTATATGGATACTATCAATGAAAAATCAGTAGAAAGACTCTGTATTTACAGAAGACTTTTAAGAAAACTTATAAAAGATAAAGTTGAATCATTCTATTCGCATGATCTTTCTAAGTTGGCACATATTTCATCTGTTCAGATAAGAAGAGACTTAATGCACATCGGATATTCAGGCAGCAACAGAAAGGGATATGAGACAAAGAAGATATATAAAAGCATCAATCAGATCATTGATAGTAAAAAAGTTATGAACATATGCATCGTAGGTATCGGAAATCTCGGAAAAGCTCTAGTTAATTTCTATGCTGAACAGAATGATAAGATAAGGATATCAGCTTTATTTGATATAGATAAAAATATGGTAGATTACAAATATAACGGTATCCATTGTTTTCATGTAGACAGGATGGCAGAGATAATCAAAGAGCACGATATTAAGATCGGGATTATTTCATCTTCAAGTCAAAGCGCAGCCTATACTGCTGATATAATGAAAAATAATGGTGTTAAATCAATTATAAATTTCACGACTACTCCATTGAATCTGCCTGACAACATGTTCCTCGAAGAAGTTGATATCACTACTTCAATTGAAAAATCAGCCTATTTTACGAAGAACCTCATAGAAGAGGAAGAGAACTCTGATATAGTGAAAAAGATCCTTGTCGTAGATGATGATATTGATATTACAAAAGCATATAAAGCTCTTCTGGATAAAGAAGGATATATTGTAGATACAGCTTCAAGTTCTTCAGAAGGATTGGAAAAAGTAAAAAAAGATAAACCGGATCTTGTCATACTTGATATCATGATGGAAAACTCAGACTCAGGTTTTATTTTTCTAAACGAATTGAAAGAACAGAACCTTGATGTTCCAGTGATATTAAGTTCATCAATTGCAAAAGCAACTGGAAATCTACTTGATGTTTCACAGCTGAATATTAAAATGATAATGCAGAAACCTGTTGATCTTGATGAATTGACAAAACTCGTAAAAAAGTATACTTAACTTCGAGGTAATTATGAAGAAAATCCTGATAATCGATGATGATATTGATACAATAACTGCTTATAGTGCCTTTTTCAAATCGAAAGGTTATCTAGTTGAAAGTGCTCACAACACTAAAGTAGGTAAAAAATTGATCAACGAATTTAATCCCGAACTTATAATCCTAGATGTTATGATGGATGAACCAGATGAGGGTTTTGTTTTTGCTCAGCATCTGCTCGATAACAAAGTGAAGATTCCTGTGATAATAACTTCATCCATAGCCAAAGCAGGTCAGGAGATATTTGATATAAATATACCGAATGTGAAATATTTATTACAAAAACCTGTAGATTTGGATGAATTGTTAAAATACACAGAAAAGATTCTTTCATAATTAAGGAATAAAAGTGATAAAAAAAATTCAACATACCGATACTGAGATAAAACAAGCTCTTACATATATAGAGATTTTTGATCCGTCGGATGAGATAAACTGTAAAGGTTGTGGCTACAATACCTGCCGTGAATTTGCTCAAGCTATGCTAAATGGAGAATCGAGACCATCTCAGTGTACGGCTCTTTCAAAAAAGATAATTGATAAACTAAAGAAAAAAGAAACACAACTTCGTGAAAATATTTTCTTCCAACAGGAAATAATTGATAGTATCCCTGTTCCAATAGTGTATGAGGAACTTTACGGAACTATTTTAGGATGTAACAAGTCATTTGAAGAATTGCTTGGAAGTCCCAAAGAAAAAATAAAGTTCACTAAGATCGTTGATTATACTACTAATACCAAATTTATTAAAATATTAAAATCAATGAACAAAAGTTTATTGAAAACTCCTGGAAAACAGATAGTTGAACTAGATCTCACCACTTCAGATAATAAAATTAAACGGTTCGAGTTTCACAGAGCAACATTCTCTAACAGATCAGGGGAGGTGCAAGGTTTTGTAAGTGCTTTCTTTGATATTCATGACAGGGTAAAAGAAAAAGAAGAATTAAAGAAAGCTAAAGATATTTCAGAGTTATCTTCAAACCTATTGAAGTTGATGCCCTCAGGATTTGTTATCGTTGATAAAGATCTTAAGATCATTGATTCAAATGAAAGTTTTGTTGAAATGATCGGGGAGGATACAAAACTTATCAATGATATTAATCCTGGACTTAAAGGTGCTGATCTGAGTAAATTGTTGTCATTCCCTGAGCTTTTTTCGCAACTTCTTGAAAGCGGAGAGAAAACTTTCAGCAAAGATATTCATATAGGTAAAAAACTCTACAAAGTTTCATTGTTCCTGATTCAGAAAAATACCATTGTCGGAGCAATTATAAAAGACATGACCGATCCAGAAGTGAACGCTGAAGAAATAGTTAAAAGGGCACAAATGGTTATCAAAGAAAATTTAGATACAGTTCAGCAGATAGCTTATCTATTGGGTGAAAATGCTTCAAAAACCGAAAATGTTCTAAGTTCCATCATAAATATTTACAAGAATAAAGATGAATAAAATTCTAAGAACAAATTAAATGAAAAATATTCATATAGATATCGATTATTTTCAAAAGTATAAGAAAGGGCAGAATACTTTCGGGGATGTGTTTTTGAAAAAATATATCAGAGAGGAAAACAGGAAGATACTTGTTCTCAGTGATGGTATGGGTTCAGGAGTCAAAGCTAATGTCCTTGCAAATCTTACAGCTTCGATGGCTTTGAATTTTGTAAAAGAGCTTAAAAATGTTGAGCAGACATCTGAACTGATAATGAATATTCTTCCAAAATGCAGTGAGAGAAAGATCAGTTATTCCACTTTCACAGTTCTTGATATTAAGGATGATAATACAGTTGAAATGATAGTTTACGATAATCCCTTGCCTGTGATCCTTACAAATAAAGGTAAAGCTATGGTCAAGTGGAATGAGATTGAGCTTACTGAGGGTGAACACACTGGAAAGAAGATCTATACCAGTTGCTATAAAGCTGATATTGAAGACAGAATAATATTTTATACTGACGGAATTACCCAGTCCGGGATCGGCATTGATTCGAATAATGCAGGTTGGGAAACCTCTTCAGTGACAGAATATATTGAGAAAGCTATCAAGAAAGATAAGAACATCTCTTCAAAAGAACTTTCAGGTAAGGTAGTTCATAAAGCAGAGCTTAACGACGAGTTTAAAATGAAAGATGATGCAAGTTGTGCAACTGTTTATTTCCGTGAACCGAGAGAATTACTTATTTGCAGTGGTCCTCCGATAGAAAAGGCCAGAGATATGAATTTCTCAATGAACTTTAAAGAATTTTCAGGTAATAAGATAATCTGTGGTGGAACTACAGCAGAAATTTTAAAGAGAGAACTTGACCTTTTTGAATCTAAAGATATGTTGAAACTTGAAGATGACCTGCCACCGATATCATTTTTTGAAGGAATCGATCTTGTAACTGAAGGTATTATGACACTTTCCAAAGTAGAAAAGATGCTAAGTCATAGTAAACTGGCAGAGCTTAAGGACGGTGCAGCGGAAAGGATTATTAAGCTTATCAGAAACAGTGACAGGGTTAAGTTTCAGGTTGGTACTGCAGCAAATGAATTTCACAGTAATTTTGAATATAAGATCAGGACTGAGATTATAAAGAGTATTATCAGGATACTCGAAGAGAAGCTTTTGAAAGATATTGAGCTAGAAGTTTTTTAATAGATGATTTTTTTAAACAACGGGACTATTTAATCATTTCAAATATTAACGATTAATCGTATCTTAATAATTCAACAGAAAGAAGAGAAACTTATGCAACAATTATTTGAATACGGTGAAGATAATATAGAGGATGTAGCACCTGAAATGATACCTTTGGCAGAGCGTATCCGTGCCGATAAGCTTTCTGACTATGTCGGGCAGGAGCATTTGACAGGGAAGAACGGGATCATCAGTAAAATGCTAAAAGGGAATACAGTTTTTTCTATGATGTTCTGGGGACCTCCTGGAACGGGGAAGACCACTCTTGCCAGATTGATCGCGAATGTATCAAATTCAAAATTTATTAAGATCAGTGCTGTAAGCTCAGGTGTGAAAGAGCTTAGAGAGATCATTTTTAACGCTTCAGTTTCTGTAAGGAACGGTCAGAGTGTTATTCTTTTCATAGATGAGATCCACAGGTATAACAAAGGTCAGCAGGATGCTCTTTTGAATTCAGTGGAAAAGGGTATTATTCGTCTCATTGGTGCTACTACAGAGAATCCGTCTTTCGAGGTTAACTCTGCACTGCTTTCCAGATCTATGGTACTGAAGCTGAAATCACTTGATGATAAATCTTTGCTGAATATTCTTGAAAGAGCGATCAAAGATGATGTCGTTATCAAAGAGATGAAGGTTTCTCTTGATGATGAATCTAAGAAGATCCTTATTGAAACTTCCGGTGGAGATGCCAGAAAGATGCTTAATACTTTAGAGCTGGCAATTCATATCATAGGTAAGAAGAAAAATATTAAGATCACTGCAAGAGAAGTGAAGAATGCTCTTACTGACGGTAGAAAACGATATGATAAGACCGGTGATTATCATTATGATATTATAAGTGCATTTATAAAAAGTGTCAGAGGTTCAGATCCTGATGCAGCTTTGTATTATCTTGCCAGAATGCTTGATGCAGGTGAAAAACCTGAGTTCTTAGCTAGAAGATTATTGATTTTAGCTTCAGAAGATATTGGAAATGCATCTCCAAATGGTTTGGTTATCGCACAAGCTTGTTTTGATGCTGTCAGAGTTCTCGGAATGCCTGAAGGTAGAATTACTTTAGCTCAGACAACCACATATCTTGCTTCACAACCAAAATCTAATGCTTCATATATGGCTTTGAAAAAAGCTGAGAAAGCCGTTGAAGAAGCAGGTGATATGGCTGAAGTTCCTCTTCATCTTCGAAATGCACCTACAAAGTTGATGAAAAAACTCGACTACGGTAAGGGATATATTTATCCTCATGATGAGGAAGGTCATTTCATTGATCAGGATTATATGCCTGAGAGATTGAAAGGGGAGCAGTTTTATTTTCCTTCTGAAAATGGGTTGGAGAAGCAGATCAAGGAGAGGTTGAAAGGCTATTGGAAAGGGAAGAAAAAATATCCTTAATCTGTATTGGTCCGAACCATTGAACTTCTTTAATTCTCTTAAACCAGGTGATCTGTCGCTTGGAAAAGTGACGTGTATTCTTCTGTATCTCTTCTATCATTGTATCTTTAGAAATAGACCCATTTAGAAATTGGACTACTTCTTTATACCCGATTGTCTTTGTCAGTCGTTTCAGATCAGATCCATATTTATTTGCAAGTGATTCCACTTCTTCGATCAATCCTTCATCTATCATTGTAAGAACTCTGGAGTTTATTCTTTCATAGAGTTTTTCTCTGTCAAGATTCAATCCAATATAGATCGGTTGAAAGAATCTTTTCTCCTGATGTTCTGTGTGGAGTTCACTGAGTTTCTTGCCTGTGAAATGAAAGACTTCAAGTGCCCTATGAATTCTCTGTCTCTGTCCCGGTGGAGTTTTCTCTGCGTATTTAGGGTCAGCTTTCTGCAGCATTGAATAGCAATGTTCTATTGGTAATTGCTCAAGTTCCTTACGGTATTCTAGTTTTTCAACATCATTTATACCTAGATCATCAAAGAATCCGTGAACAGCTGATTGAATATAAAGTCCACTTCCACCACAGAGAATTGCTTTTTTACCAGTAGAATAAAGATCAGTCAGTTTCTCTCTGACCTCATTTCCATAGATGTATGAATTATAAATATCGTCTGTAGGTTCTATTATATTAATGAAGTGATGTTTTGCTTTTGAAAGTTCTTCGGGAGTAGGTTTTGCAGTTCCGATCGTCATTTCTCTGACCATTTGTCTTGAGTCTGCAGATATTATTTCAGAGTCAAGCTTTTCTGCTATTAACAAAGAAAGTGAAGTTTTTCCTATTGCAGTAGGACCGACAACAATGGGGATCTTGATATTTTTAAGGTCTAGGGGCATAATTGTTTCCACTCTTTGCAAGGGGCTAAAGCCACCTTGTTCCAAAACCGGTCATCGAGTGATTATGTAGTAATAGTATCGAGATGACGGTTTATATCCGCATGAATCTTTTATCGAGTTCCTTCAGAGACAGGTCAATGACAACAGGTCTTCCGTGAGGACAGACATGAGGGAATTCACATTGGAATAGGTCATTAATTAGCGTTATCATTTCATCAGGAGTAAGATTCTGTCCGGTCTTAATTGCTCTCTTACAAGAATAAGACGCAGCAACAGATTCAATAACGCCCATTTTCTTTTTACGGTACAATTTAAAGTTGTCGATCAGGTCAAGAACTTCTCTTTTTTCGTCACCGACTTCAATTCCAAGCGGAGTTTCTTCTATGATAAAAGAATTTCCACCGAATTCTCTAAGAACAAATCCAAGACCATTCATGTAATCAGTAATTTCCTTTAAAATAAGTCTGTCCTCAAAAGATAATTCGATGTTCACCGGAAATAATAGGGCTTGCGAAGGTAGTTTTTCCTTACTGAATGACTTTATAGCTTTTTCATATAGTATTCTTTCATGTGCGACATGTTGATCGATTATCATGATACCTGATTCTACCTGGATAAAAATATATTTATTGTGCATCTGCCAGATATTCTCAGACACTATTACTTCGTTCTGTATATTGAGGATCTTGCTACCAGGAGTTTCAGGTCTGAAGAAATCTCTCTCTTTCTTAGCAGTATATTTATCAATATTTTCTGAGGTAACATGATCGTTTTCTTTTGGAGTTTGATAAGTATTTGAGGTTTTGTCAAAAAATTCAGTACCATCATCTGTATTTGGAATTACATCAGAACCAACTTCTTCGTTTTCATTCATTCCAAGGTCATATATGGAAAGTGATTCTCTGAGAACTCTGCCAATACCTTCCTGAATCAGTTTCTTAACTCTAAGTTCATCAGTGAACTTCACAGTAAGTTTTGCCGGGTGAACATTCACATCTAACTCTGAAAAAGGTAGTTCTATGAAAAGAATATAAAATGGATAATAGCCATGTTCGATCATATTTCTAAAAGTATGGAAGACAGTGTAACTTATAATTTTATCTTCAACGATCCTACCATTGATGAAAAGATATTGATTGTCTTTACCTTTTCTTGCCAGCTCCTTTTTCCCGATGAAACCGGATAAACTATACTGACCAATGCTATTGGATACTTCTATCAAACTATCTTTGTTAACTTCATTTAGAACAGAACCGATCCTGTTTTTGAGGTCTTCTTTTCTCAGGTCAAAAATCGTTTTTTCATTATGAATGAATTTTAAATTCAGTTCTGGATGAGATAGTGCAAGTTTTTTGAAGTAAGTGTAAATATATCTGTATTCTTTCATTGCATCTTTTAAGAACTTTCTTCTCGCAGGTACATTGAAGAATAAAGATTTCACTTTTATCACAGTAGATTGTCTTAGAGGTATAGGTTGAACACCAGAAATAACACCGCCTTTAATAGTCACAAGCGAACCTTCGTCACTACCTTTTAACCTCGAAGCAGCTTCCACAATAGACACTGATGCTATACTAGGTAAAGCTTCCCCTCTGAATCCCATAGTTTCAATTGAAACAAGATCCTCATAATTCTGTATTTTCGAAGTTGCGTGTCTTTCAAATGATAAAAGAAGATCATCTTCAGTCATACCTTTACCATTATCTGCGATCTCAATATAAGTTTTGCCACCATCTCTCAACGTAATTGATATTTCATCAGCTTCGGCATCAATTGAGTTCTCAACAAGCTCTTTTACAACAGAGAAAGGTCTTTCAACTACTTCACCTGCTGCGATCTTATTTATTAAAATGTCAGGTAATATTGATATGCTCTTTATCATTGTCATTTATTCTCTCTTCATTATATTTAGCAAAGGAATAATAACAAAGAGATGTGAAAAATTCAATTGATTATTACGAAATTAAT
>JAQICF010000207.1 GCA_027858795.1 Candidatus Delongbacteria bacterium
ATTTCAAGGGTGAGAGACGGGTTTTGAACCCGCGACAACCTGAGTCACAGTCAGGCACTCTACCAACTGAGCTACTCCCACCATAATCCTTAAGGGTCGCTAATTTAAGAACTATTTTATTGGTTGTCAAGTACTTTAAGCAATTATTTTGAACATTCAAAATGGATTACTCAAGCGGGTCGAAAGATAAAAATTATTTTTTTTAATGTCAAGTATTTTTAACGATATTTTCAAATTAATTATTTTTAGCTATATATCTATAGAAAATGTATTAAATAAAATGATTCTGACCCCGAAGTTTAAAATTTAATCGTTTTTGGAGGCTTCAAATGGCTCTATATGAACTACCACATCAGATATTTCAGGTCCCTTCTCTAAAAGAATGTCTTTAACCTGGTCAGAAATATCATGGGCATCTTTCACTGTCATATTACTATCAACCAGAACGTGAAGATCGACAAAAGTATCAACACCATGCTTTCTGCTTCTTATTTTGTGAACTTCTTTTACATCTTTATTTAAAAGAGCGATCTCTTTTATCTTTTGAATATCCTCTTTCCTTGCTCCCTTATCAGTTAATTCTGAAAAGGAGGAGGAAAATATTTGCCATGCAACTTTTAAAATAATAACAGCAACTACTATTGCTCCAATATGATCAATAAAAGCCAGAGATGGATAAATTACTGCAATGAATACAGCGATGAAAGCAGGTATCGAACTAAATGCATCAGTTCTATGATGCCAAGCATTAGCTTCTAAAGATTTTGATTTTGTTTTCTTAGAGTACTTCATTGTAACTCTATAAAGGATCTCTTTCATTACTATAGAGAAACTTATACCGATCAGAGACAGCCATGTGGGATTTTCGATATGCTCATCTCTGATTGTACTTATTGCTTCCCAGCCGATCCCCAGAGCTGTGGCTACTAAAACAAATCCTATAAATGCTGTAACTATTGTTTCAATTCTTCCATGGCCATATGGATGTTCCTCATCCGGAGGAGCAGACCAGAACTTCACTCCAACAATTATTGCCACATCAGTTGTAAGATCTGAAAGTGAATGAACTCCATCTGCGATAGCAGCTTGACTGTTTCCTATCAATCCAGTTACTATCTTTAAAATTGATAAAAATAAGTTAACCACCATACCGTAGTAGGTGATCTTCTTTACATTCGCTATTTTTTCTTTATTTGAAATTTCTTTATTCATCGTCCAAAGCTTTTTTAATTTTTAGTAGCTACCATAAATATGTAATATTTTCCAAATGTTACTACTCTGAAACCATGCTGCTGCAAGTATTTCTTGTAGAAACTTATATCTTTTATCAACAAATTCATATTAGATTCTGTATAATTTTTTGTTTTAGCACCGTACATTACTTCTCTGTCAATATATCGACTATTCGGGAATCCTAAAATTATGCTCCCATCAGGTTTTAAAATATTCTGGATCAAGTATCTAAATATTTCTTTTCCGTTAAAATCCGGACTTTGCAATGTTCCTATTGTTACTATCAAGTCCTGTTTTTCAAAATGCATTTCAGGAATATCTTTAATGTCACACAAGATAAAATTATAATTTTGATCCTTAAAAACATCACCCGCTTCATTAATAGCAGATTCACAATGGTCTAGACCTGTAAAAGTAATTGAACTTACAAGATTTTCATCAAATACATGGTTAAAGGCACTGAATTCATCACCTCTATTAACTCCTAAATTGAATACGTTAGCTCTGAATTTCAGATCAATTTCTCTTAAACATCTAAGGTAATCACTTAGAAAATATGGCTCTTCAAGTTTTTTTATCTGTGCAAAGATTGAATCTACTCCATATTTTTCCCTAATATCTATCCCTGAATTCGTATGCCAGGATTTGCTTACATCCAATGGGGCATATCTAATAAGTACCGTATTATCAGATACTCTTTCAGGTGTTAATATTCTGCATTTTAATATTTCTGCAAGATCTACCCAAATTTTATATGGTCGATGAATATATTTCTGACCTGCTATGGAGATCATTGTTCCTGAAAAATCTACTGCTAGGCCTGGATCTACTACCTCAAATTCAACAAAATCTAAAGGTAACCTCTTAAGCTCTTTCTTTAACTTTTCTTTTATTTCAAATAATGACTCAGTTGTAAATTTCATTGTTGTCTGTTTTTTATATTTGATATCTATTACGAATAATGCGTCTAAAGTTATATTCTTAAGTATCATTTAGTCAACTTTTTTTTTCTTAAATAAATGATTTTGATTTTCTCCCTTTATTAATTATTATTACTATTCAAATTTGAAATAGTATTTAATTAAAATTATATAACGAGGTGAATTATGCAAATCATAGAATGTGTACCAAATTTCAGTGAAGGTCGTAATATGGCTATTATCGATCAGATCACAGATGAAATTAAAAAAATAAAAGGTGTTAGACTTTTAGATGTTGATCCTGGATTTGATACAAATAGAACTGTTGTAACAATGGTGGGTGAACCTGAACCTATTAAAATAGCTGCTTTTAACGCAATAAAGAAAGCTCATGATCTTATTGATATGACAAAGCATAAAGGTGCTCATCCTAGATTTGGCGCCTGTGATGTTTGTCCAATTATACCTGTAAGTGGAATTACAATGGATGAATGTGTTAAGATAGCTCATGATCTTGGTAATAAATTAGGAACTGAACTTGATTTTCCAATTTACTTCTACGAATATGCTGCTACAACTGAAGAAAGAAAGAACTTAGCTTGGGTAAGACAAGGAGAATACGAAGCCGTTGAAGCGAATCTTAAAGATCCAGAAAGAAAACCCGATGCAGGACCTTGTGAATTCAGACCAAAGAAAGGTGTTACAGCAGTAAGTGCCAGAGATTTTTTGATCGCTTATAATGTAAGTTTAAATACTACAAATCCTAAACTGGCTCATGATATTGCATTGAATATTAGAGAGCAAGGTAGATTTAAGAGAGATGAGAATGGTAAATTTGTAAAGAATGAGAATGGTAAAAAAGTAAAACAACCGGGATTATTTAAAAATTGTAAAGCTATCGGTTGGTATGTTGATGATTATAAGAGAGCTCAGATTTCAATTAACCTTACAAATTACCATGTAACTTCAATGCATGATGTTTTTGATGAGGTATGCAAGCAAGCAACTGCGAAAGGACTAAGAGTTACTGGATCTGAAGCAGTTGGTGTTGTACCAAAGGAAGCAATGCTTATCGCAGGTAAGCATTATCTTGCAAAACAAGGTATGTGCGAAGGTATTGATGAAAGCGAGATCATTAAAGTCGCTATCCAATCACTTGGACTTGACGATGTTGCTCCATTCGAACCTAAAGATAAGATAATTGAATATATGATCGCTAAAGAAGGTAAACTTGCTGATCTTACAATTACTGAATTCAATGATCTACTATCAACTGATGCTCCGGCACCTGGTGGTGGATCAGTAGCTGCTTTATGTGGTAGCCTCGCTGCATCTTTAGGAGCTATGGTAATGAATCTTACCTACGACAAAAAAGGATATGAGAAGTTCAACGAGGAAACTAATAAACTTGCGAAGGAGCTTCAGGACAGAAAATATGAACTTATAAATCTTATTGATGCTGATACAGATGCTTTTAATATTCTTATGGATGCTTTACAGGCAAAATCTAAAGCTAAGAAATCTGACGATGACGAGCAAAAGAAAGCAGCTGAAAAGCAATACTACGATGCTACAGTTCTGGCAACTGATGTACCTTTGAAAGTTATGGATAAGATATTTGAACTTTCACCTTATATCAAAAGAGTCGCTGAGTTTGGGAATGTTAATGCTGCAAGTGATGCTGGTGTGGCAGCTTTATTGATCGTAGCAGGAGTAAAGGGAGCAGGTCTTAATGTTAAGATCAATTTATCAGGATTCGAAGACACAGATGAGTATAAGATCAAAACTCTTGAGGCAATGAATAATATTCTTGCTGAAGTAGATGCAAAATCCGAAGAGATATTAACTATTGTTGAAGGTAAAATGTAGTAAAGACGTTGCACCGCAACGTCTCATTTTATAAAATAACACTGTAAAAAAGGGAACAATTTTGTTCCCTTTTTTATTCCTTTGGTTCGAAGTAAAACGGTAGATCTTTGAGTAGCTTTTTGATCTTCTCAAAAATAGTCTTTGTTAATAAAATGCTTTTCCCCGGTTTTACGATTTCAAAAGAATCCGAAAATAATATCTCAATCTCACAATTTCCATCATCACAGGTCATTTCAAGCAATTCGGTCAAAATCTCTTTGTTCGAAGATGGAATTGATACAAATAAATCATAGGCTGAATCCTGATAAATATTCTCCAAGACCTCATATCTTGTGATATTATTATCATCATCATACCAAACTTTATAAAAAGCTGTTTCTTCCAATTTAAAATCTTCTGTAAAACTCAAAGCTATAGGTTGATCATTCTTAAAAAAATAAATTTCTTTTTTTGATTCATCGAATTTAAGAATATTACTGATCAATATATTTTTTTCAAACTTTATATAATTTAAGAATTCTTCTTTAATTTCAGACAGTTTACTTATCGCAAAACCGACTAGATCTTTTTCAATCTCAATCTTCTCAAAAATTGAAAGATCTTTAATATCCTCGTCTTGCATCTCAACGAAACCTTCTGAAAATAACTCATCCTGCATTGTTTCTTTCTTAAATTCTTTAAAATAAAGGTCATTTATTTTTATCAGTTGGTTTCTATTCGTTTCATATTTATCAAAAAATCCAACTTTGATCAATAGCCTTACGATATTGTGCTTTATAATCTCTTTATCTATTTTATCAAGGAATCCTTTAAAATTTGTAAATTCTGTCAATTTAAAAAAATCGTAAAGATTATCAGAGGTCTTGCGTGAGATCCCTTTGACAGTGTAAAGTGGAAGCTTGAACTCTAGATTTTGCTTATCCGACTCTATATTTTTAACTACATTCTTCACATTGTATTTCGAAATAGAATAACCTAATGAAAATAGATCCGGTAATAATTTTCTCCAATCCCCTTCCTTTTCTACCTCTTTAACAAAAAATATTTCATAAAATTCTATCGGTTTTGTTAGTTTAAGATCCAATATTTTCAACGAAGTAAATATTTTTAAGGAAAGATCAGATAGAGAAGAATAGAAAACTGTATTTAAAACCTTATTTCTTAACCATTTTATCTTCCTGGAATTTTTTTCATCTTCAGGAAATCTACCTAACCCGAATTGGAATTGAGTTTTATTTGTACTGTTATATAACTTATATTTTAAATTTATAAATTCCTGTGACGGAAATAATTTTTCTATAACATAGAACATCTGCTCTCTAAAAAGGATATACCCTCCAGTCATCTTCAGATCTTGCTCAAATTTCTTAAGTGGAGGTATTTCATTTTCTTTATTGAATATAACATCCAGTCTTGATCTACCTGACTCAAAGTACAAAGCTAAGTTCAAAAGATGATTTTTTGTAAAATCCAGAAATTTTATTCTATCTGTGTTATATGAAAAAAATGGTATCAGAAAAGTATCATCGTTCTTGATCTTAGTCGATAAGTTTTTTGCAAGTTCATTAATTTTTTTCTTATCTGACTCTATCAAAGAAGTTGCTTTATTTAAGATAGTTAAATAGGTATGTGATTCAATATTAATATTCCAAACGCCAAAATATTTAGCTGTATTTATATCGTAAAAAGATCTAAAAACATTATTTTCTGTACCAGAAAATCTATTCACAGGCAATAATTCTTTTATTGATTTACCACCAATGACAATCTGGCTTGAATTTGTGCTGTAATTCTTGAAGGAACCATCAATTTCAACTGCTTTTGTAAAAATACTTTTATACTCGGGACGGCTAAGAAACAACTTCTTTATTTCCTCTTTTCCTAAAATATCTTTAATTGTACTGTATTTGTTCAAAGCACTTAATTGCTTAATTAACACATCTTTGCTTGCAGTATCAACATCATACTCTTTAACCAAAGAATTTATCAGGGACAACGAATGCCACCGCACATACTCACTTAGATAGCAGACATTATCTTTTCCGAATTTCCCACTGACATACTCAATAAATTCATCTCTTTTATCTGATTCAATTATCACATTAATAACAGGATGTAATTTCTTGCTTTTCAGCACGGATCTATGATATGTTTGAGTTATATATAGTGGTGACGACCATGTTAATCCAAGTATATGGGCAATAAATAAATCACTAACAAATCCTGTAAAAAAGATCCCACCATTAAATTGCATTTTATATTCATCTTTGAATTCTTTAAGGAAAATAATATAATCCGCGATATTGAATTTTCTTATGTAGGCTAATTCCGCAAAAATTATATCCCTTAAGTTTTCCCGTTCTTCTTCATTCTTAGTCAATTCAAGTCTTTTTTGAACTATCTCTTTTAGAGTTTCATTGTATGAATAATCTACTCTTGTCTTCAGTTCGAATTTGGGGTACCTGATCGGCAGTTTTTCTATCATAAAATTACATGCTTTTATGATTTTTTCTTTATTCTCTATTGATTCTTTTGGGAAGAAATGTGCCAGATCATTCAAACTTCCTAGATATTGATTTTTATCAATTTTCGCATCCCAATCTATTCCACTCATCTTAAGCAAAAATTCGTTATAGTCCTGATCATCTTTTTTTAAATAATAAACAGGATTCTGGGCAACAAGTTCTATATTGCTGTTTCTTGTATATTCCAGAATATTCGATGTCAGTAAGGAGTTTGACGGTACATCATCTTTAATTATCTGAAAATAATATTTAATTTTAAGGTCTGAGTTTTCCAGTTTATTATGAATTTCTTCAATATTTGAGTCGATGATCGGTAATGAAGAGAGATAATCTGTTTTGAATAAGTTAACTAATAATATCAAGTCGTTAAGATCTTTTAGCAGATCTTCAGAGAAAAAATAAAATCCTTTATCGGACAGGTTGAAATTGCTGACTAAATTCAGTAATGATCTATAACCACTTTCATTCTTAATATAAAATATTGTTCTTATAAATTTCCCATTATCCAACTTACAGAAAACATCTATTCCAATGATCGGTTTTATACCTGAGCTTAAAGCGGCATTGTAAAATTCTTCAATACCTGAAAAATTACCATGATCTGTTAACGCCAAAGCTTTTATATCTAACTGCTTAGCCAGTGCAATTAATTCATCAAATTTTATAGAACCTTCCGGCTTGGTATATTGGGAATAAATATTTATTGGCATTTTTTTACTATCTTATCCAGCTTTAATAAAATTTCTTTTGACTCTACAGTCTCCGGATCTCTAACAATTTCGATACTCTTCTTCCAACTGTCAATATTAATTATCAAAGAGGAATTATTACTCTCAGTCTCAGCTTCCCAGACATAATCAACTTTGTCCTGCCACATATCTTTTATCTCTGAAATAGAACTTAATTCCTTCTGTCCTGACAAATTAATACTCGTACTTACAATCCCGGATTTCAAGCCCGAACATATTGAATCGATAAATCCACTATCTGGATACCTAATTGCGATTGTACTTATACCTGAAAGAAAAGGATAATCAATTTTTCCACATTTATCGGCAATAATAGTTAATTTACCTGGCCATACCTTCTGATTTATAACTTCTTTGAATATTTTATCTGCAAAGGCATATTTAAAGTAATCTCTCATTCTATCTTCATCTGTATCTAAAACAATAAATGGTTTGCTGACTCTTTGTTTCAAATTTGTTATACGATCGATAGCTATCTTAGAAGTTGGCAGGCATGAAAAACCATAGATAGTATCTGTAGGGATTATTACTAAGCCATCATTTTTAATAGTTTTGATCAACTCATCTATTTTACTTTGTGATTTCATAGTTTGAATTTACAATACAAGTACCAATAGAGCAATAAAGAACTTTTTCATTTTTAGTGAAATCAAAAAAGGGGATCATCCCCTTTTATAAAATTTTAGTTGATTTCAATATTAAAAAAAATGTTGCTACATAACTTCAAAACCCAATCCTTTAAGCCAACCAACAACTCTGTCTTTTATAGTCTCTTGATAAAAATCATTCCATTTTTCCTTGTCTGCAATATGCTTTAAAAGTGTTTCTTCGATTTCTTCAAAAGTTGTAATGTTCTTAATTGAAGTCATTATAGTGGCTTTAATATCTTCATCATAATCAGTTTCAGTATCAAGATATACCCTAACGATCTTTTTCACTTCACTGGTCGTTACAGTAGGAATTGGCTCATAGTCATCTTGCCTTGTGAACCTAATCCTTTTGATCAATTCCTTTTCATCTAACTCATCTGTTGGCGAATATATCTTCTCGTGATACATGTCATCATCTTCAACATCTGTGCTCCATTCCTCTAGAACAGTAGTTGTTTGATCAAATTCCTTTTCAACACTGGTAGCAATGTTTTCATCAACATATACAATGTCACCTGTCTCTTTGTATAGGTAATAAGTCATATCTTCAGCTTTTTCGTGCATAACTCTTATTATTTCATCGATATAAAAATCAATCATTTTGATTCCTTCATTTAAGGTTATTTCCTATTCCACTTTCATACGGAGATTTTAATGTTCTCGTATTTTGACGAATATATCCCACTTAACTAAGCAATGTCAATAAAAAAATAAATTAAAATTTCAAGATTATTTTGCAGGTTAAAGTATAAAATTCTGTGAACTTGATTTATTAAAAGTTTTTCATTGTTGAAATAATGCCAAGTTCTTACATTTACCTTCTCAAAATACTAGGAAAATTAATGGATTTTAATAATAGTCAAATACAAGCGATCGAACACCTAAATGGACCTTGCTTAGTTTTAGCTGGTGCAGGTAGTGGAAAAACAAGAGTTATCATTGGAAGAATAAAGAATTTAGTATTTAAGCACAAGATCAGTCCGAGAAATATCTTGGCAGTTACTTTCACGAATAAAGCAGCTGAAGAAATGACCGATAGACTAAAGGGCTCTGTAAAAGATTTTAATGAGATCACCTGTAGCACATTCCATGCTCTTGGAGTTAGAATAATCAGAGAGAATGTAAAGACAATCGGTTATCGGAAAAATTTCACGATATATGACTCTGCTGCTCAACATGCCGTTATTAAAAAAGCCATGCATAATTTGAATATCAGCACAGATATGTTCGACCCGAAACTGATACATTATAAATTATCCGCTATAAAAAATACTTACCAAAACCTTGACAACATACCTGCGCTAGATCCAATTTCAACCTTGGCAAAAAGAATATTACCTGAATATAAAAGAATCTTGAAGTTTAATAATGCGTTCGACTTTGATGACTTGCTTCTTGTTATGCTAGAACTGCTGAGTGAACACCCTGAAGTTTTACACAAATACCAAAGAAAGTTCAAATACATAATGGTCGATGAATTTCAAGATACAAATCCAATTCAGAATGCTATTATCAATCATCTCGCAGGTGATCATAATAATTTGTTTGTTGTAGGTGATGATGATCAGTCTATTTATGCTTTTCGTGGCGCAGACTTTAGGAATATCTTGGATTTTGAAAAAAAATGGAAAGGATGTAAAACGATCGTACTAGATGTTAATTACAGAAGTACATCCACGATACTATCCGCTGCTGACAGTATTATTGGAAACAATAAAGAGAGAAAAGCAAAGAATGTTAAAGCTCATCATAAAATAAATGTACCTTTAGAATATTTTCAGGGAATTGATGCTATTCATGAAGCAAAACTTATCGCTGAAAGGATCAAAGATGATAAAAATAAAAACTTTGCTGATTACGCAGTTCTTATGCGTACAAATTATCTCAGTAGAAATATTGAAGAGGTTTTCAGAGAAAGTAATATTCCTTATAAAATTGTCGGAGATTATAAATTTTACGATAGAAAAGAGATCAAGGATATTTTAGCATATCTTGCTGTTCTATCTAATCCATCTGATGAAGTTTCCACACTCCGAATAATCAATACTCCGAAAAGGGGTATCGGAGAAGACACTGTATTTAAAATTTCAAATTATGCTGAACAGGAGAACATTAACTTCTATGCTGCTTTAAGATCTTTTAAGAAAATAAGTACTATTTCTACTCCCAAACATTTTAATCTTACTCAGTTTCTGGATATTATTATAAAAAATATTGAATATTCTAATAGTCATTCTGTGTCCGATACATTACTTAATATTATAGATGATATCGACTATTTTGGATATTTAAACAAAGAAAATACTAAAGCATCTGTCTCAAGAGTTGCAAATGTTGAAGAATTGATAAACTCTGTAAAGCGATATGAAAAAGAAGTCAGGAATCCTACTATCAACGGGTTTATGGAAAAAGTATCCCTGTTGCAGGAATCTGACGATACAAATCATGGAAATCAAGTGCTTGTTTTAACTCTTCACAGTTCAAAAGGCCTTGAATTCGAGAATGTATTTATCTGTGGTTTTGAAGAAGGGATTCTACCTCACAAGAGATCTTTGGAAGAAAACAATTTGGAAGAAGAAAGAAGACTATGCTACGTTGGAGTTACTAGAGCTAAGAGAAAGCTTTACTTATCATCAGCAAGTATGCGAATGCAATATGGTAAAGAAATAAAATCTGAACCATCAAGATTTTTAAAAGAAATTCCAGAAGACCTTTTCTTATATCCTCCGTCGCAAGCCTCTGAGAAAAATGTTGAGAATGCTAAGAGCAAACTCAACGAATTGATGGAAAAGATCAAAGCAAAATATGCAAATTCGTAGAGACACAACACCTTGTGTCTATCTTTTTTGCGCATAATAAAAAAGGAACGCATTTCTGCGTTCCATACCGTTTTTGAACAGACGCAAAGTGTTGCGTCTCTACGAATTATTTCACCTTATAAATATTTATCCGCTCGCCACGATTCTCATAATCAAAATCCTTACCTTCATAGATCTGCTTTTGAACAGCATCACCAATAGAATCGATATATTCATCAATATTCTTTCTGATCCAGATAACATATTCTTCGTAAGAAACTTTTTTTACTTCTCTGGCAGTAGTATCTAAAATATCAAATAAAACTTTCTTATATTCTCTTCCCTGTGGAAGATCACTGAACATAAGTATATATTGTTTACCTTTATCAAGCTGCTCAACCCAGTATCCTTTTACCTGATTCATTATCAATGGCATAAGTTTCTTGATAGCTTGATCTATATTTGCATCGTAAGCTGTATTATTACCCCAGATTTCATCACTGTAACCGTTCTGAACACCAAGAAGCTTTGCAGTAGAAGAATTGAATATTTTTGCAGTAGCTTTAGCTTTCTTCTTCCCGTTACCAAGGTCTTCAAGCATAATAGCAACTGTAACATAGATATCAGCTTTTAATTTCTTAGATAGAATTTCAGCCATTGTTACATCTTCATCTAATCCGATCTCTTTTAAAGCAATATCAGCCTCGATCATCTTGTTCAATTGCTCAAGATCATATACATCATATCTGTTTATTGTAAAATACTGGTTGATATTATTTATTGCCTGTTCAGTGTATCTCTTATCGTACTT
>JAQICF010000220.1 GCA_027858795.1 Candidatus Delongbacteria bacterium
GTTGATATTCTTCCTAGTGAATTACCTAGAGAGGCTTCAGAGTTCTTCAGTCAGGCATTATTGCCGTTTATTCCTCAGATAGCCAGTGCAAATTTTGATGTTCCGTTCGATGAGCTTGATCTACCAGCTCCTATAAAAAGAGCTCTAATACTCCAAAAGGGAAAGTTTACACCTGATTTTGAATATATGAAAAAATTCTTAAAGTAACTTGAACTTAAGTTTCTTAAAGGTAAAAATAAAGTAAAATTAAGTTAATTACGTTAAAATAAATGTGAGAAGAGTATAATGAAAAAAGTACTAATACTTGGTGCCGGAATGGTATCAAAGCCAATGTTTGAATATTTGTTAAAAAAAGAAATTCAGATCACTGTAGCATCTAATACTCCTGAGAACAGTGAAAAAGTTATTGGAAATAATCCTCTGGGTAAAAGCATCTACCTTGATATTGTTGAGGATAAGGAACTAATGGAAAAATTGATTTCTGAGCATGATCTGACTGTTAGCCTTCTGCCATATGCTTTCCATGTTGAAGTTGCCAAGCTTTGTATAAAGCACAAAAAAAATATGGTAACAACTTCTTATGTTAAACCTGAGATGCATGATCTTGATCAGCAAGCCAAAGACGCAGGAATAATAATCCTGAATGAACTGGGTGTTGACCCCGGGATTGATCACATGTCTGCAATGAGGATTATTGATCACATCCATGATAAAGGTGGAAAAGTAGAAGAGTTTTATTCTATCACTGGGGCGATAGTTGCACCTGAAGTAGAGAAAAATCCTTTCAATTACAAATTCACTTGGGCTCCAAAAGGTGTTGTAATGGCTGGAAATAATGATGGAAAATTTTTATGGAAAGGTAAAGAAAAGTATGTTCCAACAGAAGATCTTTTTAAAGATCCTTTCTCTATTAACTTCCCTGATGTAGGTAAACTTTTCGTATATCCAAACAGAGACTCATTACCTTACATTGATCTTTATGGCATTCCTGAAGCTAAGTCTATTTTTAGAGGTACTTTTAGGTATGATCGATGGTGCGAGAATTTAGATGCAATGAAGAAATGTGACTTACTTTCTTACGATAAGATGAACCTTAGTGGAAAAAGTTATGCTGATTTGTTGGCAGTAAAGATCGGTGCTGACAACTCAGAAGATATTCGCAATAAAACAGCTGATTTTCTAAATATTTCTGCTGAAAACAGAATCCTTGACGCTTTTGAATGGGTCGGCCTTTTCAGTGATAACTCAATTGGTAAGGAAGAAGATTCTCCATTCGAAGTTGTTTCAGATATTATGATAGCAAAAATGATCGTTGGTGAAACAGAGAGAGATATGGTAGCTATGCAGCATACATTCTTAGCTTCTTATCCTGATGGTAAAAGAGAAGTTATTAAATCAAGGTTGCTTGATTTTGGATCTCTTCAAACTGATACCTCAATTGCCAGAACTGTCGCCCTTCCAGCAGCAGTTGGTGTAAGAATGATACTTGAAGGTAAGATAGTCGTTAAAGGTGTTCATATCCCTGTTATACCAAATATCTATAATTCGATACTTGATGCTCTTGAAGAAATGGATATTAAGATGATAGAGGAATACGGTTTGCCTGAATCTGAGAATATTCAATAGATTCGCACTGAAGTTCTCGAAGTGAAGACAGCTTTTTAAGAAATTGGGCGAAAATAAATTTCGCCCTTTTTTTATTATTTCAATTTTATATACTATGGGACAAAACAAATGCCAATTAAAAAAAATACCCACATTGATATTCTTGTTACAGAATTTAACGAAAAAGGTGAAGCTGTTTCATATCATGATAATATTAAAATTATCACGAACGGACTTCTCCCAGGTGAAAAAGCAACAGTTAAGATAATTAAACCTGGAATAAATGTAGGATTTGCAAGAATAGTTGAGATTTTAAAAGAGAATAAGTCCCGGGTTACTCCAAAATGCGATAATGTTTCTTGTACCGGTTGTACTTTATTAAATGCTGAATACTCATATCAGCTTGAGATTAAAAAAAATATACTAGCTAATTTGTATGGTCGAGAGATCACTATTATCAATTCCGGTCAATATGCTTATCGCAATAAAGCTGTGCTTCCAATAGGTAGGAGAAACGGTGAGATAGTAATTGGAATTTATAGAAAAAATTCACATGACATCATTGACTACAAACACAATTGTGTCGTCCTAAATAATGGAATGAACGAGGTAATATTTAAAATTAAAGACCTTATTGATAATATTCCCGACAAAATTTTACCAGAGCATCTTTTTATTCGTGGAGAAAAATATGGATTTCAAGTGGGATTAATTGTAAAAGAATCATCAGCCCCGATCGAAAGAATTCTTAACAATCTTTTCAAAAGAAATGATGATATAACTTCAGTCTTTTACTCGATCAGTTCGGGAACAAACTCTTTGGCAATTAATGATCCGGTTTTCTTGAATGGTGATAAATTCGTTAAACTTTCAACAGCGAAAGGGAGTTACAAAGTCTCCCCTTCTGCATTTTTTCAGGCTAATATTCCAATTCTGAATAAAATTCTCGAAAATATCGAAGAAATTATTTCTCAAACCAAACCAAAGAGAATTCTAGATTTATATTCTGGTTGTGGTGTTCTGTCAGATATTCAGGGAATTGATAGAACTTGCGCAGAAATAAATTCATCAGCTTTTGAATATATTGAAGATAACAGGTCTAAGCTCATCACATCTGACATTGCTGTATTATCTAAAGAGATCGGGGAAGGTGGGTATGATATGATAATCGTAGATCCGCCAAGAAAGGGTATCGATAAAACTTCGATCGATGCAATTAACGAATCGAATGCTACTACGATCATTTATCTTGCTTGTGATCCAAAAACTCAGAAACGAGATATTGATCTGCTTACGAATTACGATATTCAGGATTTAAAAGGGTTTGACATGTTCCCAAACACAATGCATATAGAAACGATCGCAGTTTTAAAAAGGAAATAAATATCACTTTTATTGATTTTTCAGAACCCAAAGCTCTACCATTTCTTTGTCACGCCAGTTTTGATCTCTCTTAGTCTTAGTAGATGCAGAACCGACCTTCTTCTGTATAAATTCTTCCTTTTCAAATCTTTCTTCACTAGACAACTCAAACTCTATTGGATGCTTATCTGTTGCTTGTGAAATTTGTGCTAAATTTGAAAATATTAAAACTATCTTGCCATCAGGTGCTAGATGTTTCTTAGCTTCAGCAAAAAAACGGGGAAAAAGTTCATCATCATAATAAATGGCTTGATCTATTCCTGACAATTTATGAGTAGCTGGGATCCATGGAGGATTAAAGACGATCAGGTCTGCTTTTATATCAATATCTGCAAATAGATCTCCATAGATTAGATTCATCTGAGGAAATGAATATTTTGTTTTTTGAAATTCACTTAATCCGATTATTGAGTTCGGATTTGTATCTGTTCCATATACTTTTTTAAAACCATGATTTAATAGTGAAAATGAAAGGATCCCGCTACCTACCCCAATATCAAAAGCTGATCGCTTCTTTCCTCTGTATTGTTTCAGCCACGAATCAAAAAGTTCCAAATGTTCAAATCGTGTTGGAAAATATGTTCCGAAAAATGGATATATTTTTCTGTTTAAAATTGGGATCAAAATACCTTTTTCATACCATTGCCAAGCACTGTTTAAACCCTGTATTTGTGGGAAGGGTAATAAAAATTCATTTAAATCCGGATATAATATCTTCAACCAACCTATTTCAGGTGATTTCTTCACGATTAACTTATTGTTTCTCACAAATAACAATAATCGTTGTGACAGTTCTTGATACACAGATCGTAAGTCACGCTGTCCATTGAAAGATCGATCAGAATATTTCTTTTCTAAGAATGTTTTAAGTTCTTTTAATATTAAAAGTCCACTGCTATAAAGATCTTCTATTAAAACATAGTTACCATCAACTAACCCGTCTATAGCAATTCGAGGGTCCATTTTATTTTTATATGGTACAACATCAATATCTGAAATAATTGGTAAAGGACGAGCAGCTTTCACTTCTCGACCTGAAATTGTAAATACTAATCCTGAACTGTTTTTGATAATGCTTTCCTCTTTTAGAAGTTTTTATTCAGGAGTATATCCCATTTCTTTCAATTTGGCTAATACTTCCTCATATACAGTATTTACCTTGACTCATAACCCAATTCTTTCAACTTCTCTTTGACTTCAGCAACATCTTCTTCGTCGTCAATAAGGCTCAAATATTTGTTGTAATACTCTGCAGCTTTTTTATTCTGACTTAGTTCTTTATATGCATCTCCGAGACCTTCGTATGTGTAGCTATAGTTGGGATTCATTTCAACAGCCTTTTCAAAGTCAGCAATTGCAGCTTCATAATCTTCTAAATTATAATACGACAAACCTCTAAAATAAAAGCCATGAACCTCTTCTTCAGGTTCAATTGAAACTGCTTTTAGAAAATCATTATTTGCGGCTGCTGTTTTACTAAGCTCTTTATTTGCTTTACCTCTAAAATAATATAAAAAATTATATTCATTGTTTTGTTCCTTACTAAACTCAATTGCTTTTGTATAATACTCTTCGGCTTTTTTGTAATTCTCATATCCATACAAATTTATGTGACCATAATAATTGTATGCTATCATATTTTTGGGATCTAATTCAATAACTTTGTCTAAGTATGGTACAGATTCATCATATTTTTCTAATTGCATTAGTGCTCCAGCTGCTTTCCAATATCCGAGAGTACTATCAGGTTCTAATTCAATAAATTTTTTGTAATTCTGTAATGATGCTTCAAAATCCAATAATACATCATAAACATAACCGAGATTTTCATAAAGATCAGCTTTTTTAAAACCTAGTTCTTCGGCTTTGTTAAAATCTTTAAGGGCTGCTTCGTATTTATTCAATTGTTTATAAGACCATCCTCGACGAGCATGTACTTCCGCAATATTATGATTATACTCAATACATTTATTAAAATCACTAATCGCTTTTTTATATTCACCTTTACCATTATAAGCTCTACCTCGATAATAATATACTATATCTACATTGGGATTCATGCTAATAGAAACATTAAATTCTTCAATCGCTTTCTCATTCTTTCCCTTATCTAAAAAATAAATCCCCCTGAGTGCGAAGGCTTCGAAGTCATTTGGATTTAATTCTATTGCTTTATCAAAATCAAGCAATGCTACTTGATAATTCCCTAATTGATAATTATTCCAACCTCTTCGAATATATGATGTAGCAAAAGTTGAATCTATCTCAATAGCTTTCGTGTAAACAGTAATTGCTTCATTATAATCATCAAAATTTGTACTTATATATTGATACTTAATGTACATTTTGGCTCGCAATCTAGGACTTGAGAACACTACAACTAAACAAATAATTACTAAGGCTAATACAACTATCAATACCTTTTTCATCTTATTACCTCATATTTATTTTTTCTGCTTGTTGATTAAATATAGCCACATAATTGACATTTGTCAATACTTATTTTTACTAGTACCAATTGTAAGTCAACATTCCTCTAATCTCATGATTAAACACCTGTACATCTGGGAATGATAAATATATACCTTCTCTATCGTAAAACACATACGAAGCCGCAAGACCTATACCTTTATAGATATCCTTCTGGATCTCAAATCTACCTACACCTACAGATTCAATACCAATTGCACCAGATAGTGTCCTAATCCAAAATCTGTCAATTTTTATTGAGATCTTCGCAAAGTCATCTTTATAGAAATAGAATCCCGTTTTTACAATTGCTCCGGGACCTAAATTATAATCCCTTTCAACTTCAACGTAATATTCTGTACTTGCTCCACCTAAAGCGATCAATCCTATCTGGTGATAGTGTAGAAAATGCCAATCTGTAAAGAATACTCTTTCAGCCATGAACTCTAATCCAAAACTGCTTGCTGCTATCTTATAGGTTTGACTTGTTAAATAATCAAAATTTTGAATTAAACCAAAAATACTATGAGCATTCTTTTCTGAACCAAGATTCTTCTTCCAGATCAATCCCCTTGCCATTACATTTCCGACAATATCTTTCTTAAATGAAAATCCAAAATTTAAAGAAAAATTATCGAAAGGCTTTTTTGAAGTGAATGGATCACCATAAACCATTTGAAAATTGTAGTTCGCGAATGGTACACTTGTTGTGGAATCTGCTTTATCTTCATCAATTCCTTTTGAATGTAAAAGAGAGTATATTTGTTTTTCTGATGAAATTTCGAATTTGATTTTCTTTTTTATATTTTTTTTTTCTTTGGAACTTATCGTAAACATACGACCATCAATTAAACGATGTACACCTTTCATAGGATTAATTATAAATGCACCTGCTTCTCTGGCAAATCTAATCATTCCAACAGAAGAGTTATCTAAGACTTTATTTGATAATCTAGCCGTAATTTCTCCGAGCATAGCTCCACCAAGGGTTGTAGTTATCAAGTCATTGATCGCAGGTCTCTCGTTTTCCATAAAATATTCCCATTGAATGCTGCCAAATGCAGTAAATACAAGACTTTCAAAATAATTATGTCCATATTGTCGAGCTACGGTATAATAAAGCTTTCCTTGATAAGGATGCCCAATTTGGTTTACCGTAAAATTATCAGCATCCCATACCCATGGGTTTAGTAAATTAGTTTCAATAGTTTTAAAACTGATCTTACCATAATCAACATCCCTGATATATCTGTTAGTTGCTGCAATTCCACAGTTTAACGCAAATATTTGACCTATCGGTTTAAGATAGTTCTTCGTCTGAGATTCTTCTGACGTTACAAGTTGACCGTTAACTGTCATTAGAAGAACAAATAATAACGTGAATAATGTGAATATTTTTTTAGACATAATAACCCTAATTAAATTTAAGTGATAAATCTAAAACTTATATCCACATTTTACAAACAATATATTATCACTTATCACTACCCTATTATTTGTTTCGTTCTGAGTCCGCAATAATAACGAATTCCTGCGTTCCCTACGGACTTATACCTCATACCTTATACTCTATACTTCATACCTTATACCTTATACCTAACACCTAAAAAATCCCTTGCATAATCAAAACTTTGAATATAAAATATAGTACAAACAAAAAAACGAGGAAATAATGTTCACTCCAATTAAAGATTCGCTGAGTTTTATCTATTTTCTAAAAGGTGCTGCTTTCCTTTTAAAGAATAAAAAATTATTCAAATATGCTATCTTTCAAATAACGATCGCCACAATACTTTTAGTAATTGCTTTCTTCTTTATCTTTTCAAATGGAATGGCTTGGTATGATTCTATGCTTGGAAGCTGGGTAGCTGAGAATTCTGCATGGTATTTAATAACACTATACTACACATTCGTGTTACCATTTTTTCTTATTGTAACAATATTATCGTTGTTTCTTATAATGATACTTTCTGCAGTCATTAATGCCCCGTTCAATACATTACTATCTGAAAAAGTTGAAGAAGCTTACACAGGAAAAAAATTCAAGAGTCCACTTTCTTTCTTCGGACAGATAAAGCATGATGTTCTTTACGAATTGAGAAAATTACTATTCTTTATAATTCTATTGATAATACCTTTACCATTATTATTAATTCCTATAATTGGTGGGATCAGTTACACAATAATATCAGCGATAATATTAATGTACACATTAACTTTTGACTTTTTAGACTATCCGATGGAAAGAGATATGCTGGATTTAAAACACAGAAGAATAATGATCTTCAAAAGACCTGGTATTTGGATCGGTTACGGAGGTATAATGTTTGGAATATTTTTAATACCATTATTAAATATTCTTGTCTGGCCTATCCTGATCACATCAGGAACATTATTATACATTGATAAATTAAAAATTGATAAAGATATTGTAGAGACGTAGTACTACTACGTCTCACAACTAGCCGTATTTTGATTTTTAATATAAAAAAAAGGTGATTCGCTTTCTGCGCAAATCACCTTTTTGCCTATTATCTCTTGAGGAGGAGAGATTATGAAATTCTTTTAAAAGAAATGTATATATGGACTTCTATTTTTTAATACTGATCTTCTGAATTGAAATTTTACATCTATTCCCATAACTTCTTTCAACTCTTCTTGAGTAAGTTTTTTACTTGAGTTGTTCTTAATAATTTTCTTTGATATTAAGCTATTCATTTTTTTCTCCTATTATTCATATTTCAACTTACACCTGTAATATGCATTCATAACAAGCGTATTTAAATATTTATCAGACGAAATGTATATTTTGATGAGTGAGTTACACATTTTATTGAGCGAAAAACATTAAAAATGGTGTAAAGTGAGATATCAAACTAGTGGAAATAGAATTTTAAATGATTTTAAATCCATTTGCGATACACAAAAAGAAGAATCCCCATCAAAGCAGCAACAGCAGATATAACTAATGTTATCACAAAAGCATGTGGATCCTTCTGGAATGGAAGGACTACATTCATTCCATAAATACTTGCAACCAAAGTCGGAATCGCAATAATGATCGTAACAGCAGTAAGAAATTTCATTACAACATTAAGATTATTAGAAATCAACGATGAAAAAAAACTCATCATTTCCTTCATAATGACACTATAGATCTCAGCCATCTCAATAGCCTGCTTAATATCAATCATTACATCTTCAAGAATATCTTCTTTACTTTCATCCATTTTAAATAATGTGCTTCTTTGAAGTTTTTGGATCATTCTGTTATTAGATTTTAGAGAAGCTTCAAACTGGATCAATGATTTATCAAGTTTAAATATCTTGACAAGTTCTTCATTCTTCATAGATCGTTGAATATCTTCTTCTATCTCGCCGGCCTTATGTCTAAGTTGCTTTAAATATCGGATATATAATTGGTTTGTCCTGTTAAATATTTGTAAAATGGACTTTCCTCTGTCTGCAGGATTAAAATTCTTTATTCTTTGCTTTATAAAGTCAGACATTAGATCATTTTCTCTTGAACAAACGGTCATCATCAGTTTGTTGTTTAAAACTATTATTCCCAAAGGTATTGTTTGATAGTGCGAACCATCATCATCAATATCCAAAACAGGTATTCTAGTCAATAGAATAAAATTATCATCATCTATTTCTAAACGAGCAACTTCATCAATATCTAATGGGTCAGTCAAAAAATCTCGTGGAATATCAAATTTATTAATAATTGATTTTATCTCATCCTCGGAAGGGTGGACAATATTTACCCATGAATTATCTTCATATGTATCTATTTTTTCTAAATTTGAATTTTTCTTTTTAAATATTTCTATCATAATTACCCCAATACTAAATGCTTTATGTAAAATTAAGAGAAATAATATAATTGAGCAAGATAAAAAACAGTTACTATAACGCGCTTACCTATACTTCCAATTTCCGTTTTGTAAGGGACGCAGATCTGCGTCCCCTACTTCCACTCGAGTAGTGTTGAATGTATTTTATTAGCTTTTAATTTACAATTAATTCTTATATATTAGAAATGAATTAAACTTGGATACTTGTTATGCCTTTTTGGGATAAACTGGAAGACCTTTTACCACCTGATATAATTTCTTCATCACCGGAAGAAAAATATGTATATCGAACAGACTCAACAAAGTATATCGGAGAACCTGATCTTGTTGTTAATGTAACCAATCAAAAAGAAGTCTTGATCACAGTTAATTTTGCAGCAAAAAATGAAATCCCGATAATTCCCAGAGGTGCAGGTTCCGGTATGAGTGGTGGAGCAGTACCTATAAAAGGTGGAATTATAATTAATTTTGAAAAGATGAACAAGATCTTAAAAATTGATAAAAGAAATCGAATCGCCTATGTTCAACCCGGAGTAATAGTATCAGACCTTCAGGAAAAAGTAAAAGAAATGGGATTATATTATCCACCTGATCCTTCTAGCAGCAAAGTAGCAACTATTGGTGGAACTGTGGCAGAAAATGCAGGTGGTCTTCATTGTGTTAGGTATGGTGTCACTTCCAGATATGTCAAAGGATTGAAATTCGTTGATAGTACGGGTTATTTATATTCTTACGGGATATACAATAATAAAAGTTTACCAGGTGCATCGATCCTTGTAGGTTCAGAGGGTACATTAGGGATAGTTACAGAGGTAGCTTTGGAACTGCTTGAAGAACCTATTTTAAAAGATACTTTCATATCTTATCACAGTAGTTTTATGGATGCAGTAGAAACTGTCATAAAAATAAAGAGCACTGACATTGACCCTTCTGTTATGGAAATAATAGACAATAATGCATTGCAAGCTGTAACACAATTTAAAGATATTAAACTATTAAGTGATACTGACACTGTTCTGATAATTCAACTTGATTCAAATTTATTACCTAACCTGTTGGACAGATCTTCGAAATTGGAAAATTTATTTAAAAAGCTAAGAATATTGGGCTATAATAAAGCCGAATCAGAAGACGAGACAGAAGAGATTTGGGATTTAAGAAGAGCCATTTCTTCCTCTATTAAAAGAATATCGCCAAATAAGCTAAATGAGGATATTTCAATCCCGATCAGTGAATTCCCAAGAATAATCGATATTGTAAGAAGTATTGAGGATAAATATGGTCTTCGTATCGTTATTTATGGGCATGCAGGTGACGGAAATCTGCATATCAATATTTTATACGACAAAGATGATAAAAGCGAGGTTGATAAAACCAGGTTTGCAGCAGAAGAGATCTTTAAAAGCACAATTCAATTAGGTGGAAGTATTACAGGAGAACATGGGATCGGCCTTTCAAAAAAAACTTTTTTGAGTTTACAATATTCAAAGGATGAAATAGGTTTTATGAAAAAGTTAAAGAGAGCTTTTGATCCTGCTTTAATAATAAATCCTGATAAAATATTTAACGTACAGAGGGAAAATTAATGTTAACATTCGTATCATTTATAGTATTACTCGGAATAATTGTTTTTATCCATGAAAGTGGACACTATCTAGCCGCAAAATTATTTGGTATCAGAGTTGAAGTTTTTTCTCTAGGTTTTGGTAGAGCAATAATTAAGAAAAAGATCGGAGATACAGAATATAGACTAGCTTGGATACCTCTGGGCGGGTATGTTAAGATAACAGGCATGATAGATGAAAGTTTTGATGAAGATAAAGAATACACTGAGCCTAAATCTGATGAATTTGAATCAAAGAACTTCTTTCAAAAGGCATTTGTTATTTCAGCTGGTGTAATTATGAATATGATATTAGCCATTTTCATTTATTCAATAATCACTTTCTTCAATGGCATTGCCGAACCGAATTCAACATTTATACAAGGATTTACTGACAATTCACCGGCTCAGGAAGCTGGAATGCTTGCCGATGATAAAGTAGTTTCAATTAATACTATCGAACTTACAGACTGGAATCACTTAGCAAAAATAATTCATGCTAATCCTGATACAGAAATGGAATTTAAAATCTTAAGATCTGACTCAATTATCACTATGAACATTACAACTATGTCGATTGATGCTTTTGAAGATAATGAGCTTAAACAAATTGGGGTGGTTGGTATTTATCCTGATTATACGATAAGAAATGCTGGAATAATTGAATCTGTTGGTCTTGGGTTCAAGACAACTTGGTATTGGCTTGAGATCGGTGTTTATTCAATTAAAATGCTCGTAACTGGACAAGCTTCCATGAAAGATCTTGGAGGCCCTGTTTTGATAGCACAAATGACAGGTGAAAGTGCCAGAGCAGGTTTCTGGGCATTTTTGAATTTCCTGGCTTTTATCAGTATTAACATTGGCTTTTTGAACATTTTACCTATACCTATTTTAGACGGTGGACATTTACTTTTTTTAACTATAGAAGCTGTTGTTCGTAAAAAGATCCCGACAAATATTAAATTCAGAATCTTACAAGCGGGAATGATATTACTCCTATTATTTACAATGATAGTTTTGTATAATGACATAGGTAGAGTTCTAAATAGCGATGATATTCTTGAAACTCCTAAAACTGAAACAAATATTGATAAATAACCATATATTATAATTAACATTTAATTTTAAGGATTCATTTTGAAATTCAATCTTGAACATACAAGTAAAGATTCTAAAGCTAGAGCAGGAACTTTGACAACAGATCACGGTGAGATCAAAACTCCAGTATTTATGCCTGTTGGAACCTTGGGAAATGTTAAAGCTATGACCAACCGTGACCTTGAAGAATCTGATGCTAATATTATACTTGGCAATACATACCACCTCAACCTGCGTCCGGGGATGGAATTGATGGAAAAAGCCGGTGGTTTACATCAATTTATGAATTACCATAAAAACATACTAACTGACAGTGGTGGGTTTCAGGTTTTCAGCCTTGCAGCTCTTGCTAAAATATCAGACGAAGGTGTAAAGTTAAGATCTCATCTAGATGGCTCTAAATGGTTCTTTACTCCGGAATTTGTAATAGATGTTCAAAGACAGATCGGTTCAGATATTATGATGGTTTTAGATGAATGTGCTCCATACCCTTGTACAGAAGAATATGCTAAGAAAGCAGTGGAAAGAACTACCGCATGGGCTAAGAGATCTATGGAACATTTTAAGAAGACTAAACCTCTTTACGGTCATGATCAAACTATGTTCGCTATTGTTCAGGGATCGACCTTTAAGCATTTAAGAAAGCAGAGTTGCAAAGAATTAGTTGAGCTTGATTTTGAAGGTTATGCTATTGGAGGAGTTTCTGTTGGAGAACCACCTGAGAATATTCCTAAAATAAGTGATTTTTGTACTGATTTTCTACCTGAGAACAAACCTCGATATTTGATGGGTGTTGGAACTCCTAAAGATATTCTTAACTGTATTTCAGCAGGTATCGATATGTTTGATTGTGTTATGCCTACAAGAAATGCAAGAAATGGCACAGTTTTTACAAGTAAGGGCAAGATCATTATTAAAGGAGCAAAGGTCAAAGAAGATTTTGAACCTATTGACAAAGAATGTGGTTGTTATACATGTAAAAATCATTCAAAAGCTTATGTACGTCATCTTTTCAATGCAGGAGAAAAATTGGGTGGTCAGTTAGCTACTATACATAATATTTATTTTTATTTATGGTTGACAAAAGAGGCAAGAAAAGCAATATTTAATAATAGATTTCAAGAATTCAAAGAAGAGATATTACAACATTATTAACAACACAGGTTGATTTTTGATGGAATCATTTACTAAAAGAACTATTATCAGGCATACCGTTGTATTTATAGTGGTATTAATCATTCTGACATTGATGATAGTATTTACTGAAGACAAATACCAGCTTTGGACTTTCTTTGCGTTGTATTCCTTACTTATTATAGTACTACATTATATGTATGTATCTGTTCAAAAGGAAAAATTAAATCAGATGTTGATCAAAGAAAAGGATATGATAAAGCAAAGAGAAGAGGCTGAATCTAAATCTGTATATCTTAGATCTCTGAGAAAAAAGAAGATTTTGGAAGAACAAGTAAAAGCTATTCATTCTTTATTGGTAATGCAAAATCACCAGATAAATTCACCTTTAAATGGAATTATGGGCTACTCTGATATTTTAAAGAGTAAGATAAAGAAAACTGATCTTGAATCTAAAAGCAGCATAAATACTATTTTGGATAAGATCAAGAAAAGTGGTGAAAAGATCCATGGGATCATTAACAACTTAGATGATATTGAAAATCCTATTTTTAAGGATATTTTTAATTCTACAGTGATAAAAGATCTAGCAAAAGAAGACATTAAACTTGATTCTTAATATTTTGAACCCAATTTTAAGAAAAAACCGTAAAATATAGGAGAATAAGTAAAATGAAAAAGATATTAATCTTACTTACAGTTGTTATGTTAG
>JAQICF010000253.1 GCA_027858795.1 Candidatus Delongbacteria bacterium
TATAAGATTACTTTTAAATATGTTTTTCAAAAGACGAAAATCTAAAAAAGAAATCAATTCTAGCTATAACAATCAACCTTTGTTAGACTTATGAAAATTTTCGGGGGTTTTCAGAAATATATTTGCTTTATACATTATAGCTTAAACAAATATAAATCATTTTCTTTTTTAATAATTTGCAAATCATTAATGAATTCCATAAAACCCTGTATTTTACTCAAATTATTTATATTATCCGGGTCATTTTCATCATAATTAATCGTAAAGAAAACTTCTTTGAAATTTTTAGGTTTGAATAATAAATGCGTTGCCTTTAAGCTAGAGTTTGGGAGATTATTGAAATAGTGTACAAACTCTTCTTTTTTAGCTCTGTTTGATACCATAGTTAGAAGATAGCGATCAAGTGAAGTTGTATCGCTATAGAATGTTCTTTCAATATAATAGCTTCTTCCTCCTGTCATTGATTCGTATACCACGCTATCTATAGGAGTATATTTGTTTATGAAAACGAAGAAATTATTTAATCTCAGATATCTTTTTAAGTATAACTCCTTCGATTGAGCACTGAGTGGATTAAAATCAAGTAAGTGAATGTTTTTAGATAGTGTAAACGAATATTGGAAATTATAAGCGACGATAAGAAGTACAATAAGATACGATAGGATTCGATTTGTTTTAATATAATTTTTCAAAAAATGGATATTTAATATAATAACTATTGGCAATATTGGTATGAAATATCTAATTCTGATATTGTTAACGTATAAAGTTACCAGATAAACAATTATGAAAATTGAGAATAAGTAATTATTTAAACTTTTTTCTTTCTTGTTATTTTTAAAAACAAAAATGAAAATTATACCAATCAGCATAAAAGGGTTTAAAACACCATCAAATTTCAAGAAATTATGATCCATTCCTTCAAAAAATACTCTAAATGGGAGTAACATCAGGGTTATAAAATTATCGTTATTTTCTATAATTCGCCATGCAGTTTCCCCGCCAACATTTTGTACAAGATTTGAAGGCATTATAATATTTGTTGGTATTATTGAATTAAACAATGGAAAGAAGGGATTCCCGCTATTAACAAAGTTTCGAATTAACCAAGGTGAAGCACAAATCAGCACGATCAATGCATAGATTAGCATTGATTTCAAAGCAAGTTTGTCATCCTTCTTCTCTCGAGCAATTACTAATCCTGTAAATAGAATTAAAAAGAAGACAATAACCATACTATTGTACTTTGTTCCAAAACTCAATCCAGCACCTAGTGCTGAAATGAAAAGATAATTTCTATTTAGAAAATCATTCTCTATCCATTTGATGAAATATATGATTGCCAAGGTTGAAAAAAACAATAATCCCAGATCAACATAAACTTCAGAAGAGAGTCTTTGATGAATCGGTATTGTTACATAAAATATGAAAGATAAGGCTCCCCAGTTGAATCCATACTTATCTTTAAAATACTTAAAAATCAAATAACCCCCTGCGATCAAAAAAGAAGCATGGATTATTTTTGTAAATTGATCAGGTAGTCCAAACTTAAAAACGAGCATATAAAGATAATTAAGATTGAGCATATTTAGATCATAGTAGGCAAAATAAGGTCTAAAGTATAAAAAACTATTTTCAGCCCACAATTTTGCGAAAGGAAGATGAAATCTAGTTGCATCACGATCAATTAAAGGTGTTAATGAAAGCCAAAAAATCCATAATGTAGAAATGGACATTATTGATATAAGGAATATTTTTTTAAATTTATACTTCACAAATATCTTTATCAGTTTTTTTGTATTGAATTTTTTCTTAGTTGGGAAATTTGATCCATTATAAGAGCAAAAAAGAATATTATGATACCTGTTAATATTGTCATCAATGCTCCAGGAAGTAATCTTAAATGTGGACTTAAAATGTAACCCCATATAATTTCATATGTAGTACCTACAAAAAGCAAGAAAAAGGAACTAGGTAAAAATACTTTCAAAGGGTTAAATAATACGATTAATCTTAAAATCAGTAATATGGTGTTAAACCCATCTCGGAATTGATTTACACTGCTTTTACCAATCCGCTTGTTAGTTTGTATTGGTTTATAAGAAACAACATGTCTATTACTCAACAATGCAATTGTTGAGGTTGTAGAAAATGAAAATCCATCAGGAAATAAATGAAGATATTTTTCAATTATATCTCGTTTTACAATTCTCAATCCAGAATTAAGATCTGGAATTTTCTGACCGGATAAAAAATTAGCAACCATAGATAATACGAATTTTCCAGGAGTTCTGCTGACTGAAATGTGAGAACCTTTAATTCTTTGTCCAACGATCATATCCTCATCATCATATTCAGTCCATAACCGCTCCAAATCTTCAGGTTTATGTTGTCCATCAGCATCGTAAAAGGCAAGATACTTAGTTTTACAATTATTGATGCCAGTTTTTAATGAAGCTCCATATCCACGATTAACTTTATGATTTAATAGTTCTACAAAATCTAATTCCGCTACAATATTTTTAGTTTTATCTAAAGAACCGTCGTTCACTACAAAAACTTTCCATGAATTTTTATTTGCATAAGGTTCAAGTATTTTCAGAGTTTCTCCGATCCCTGATTCCTCGTTAAATGCCGGTATAATTATTGTCAAGTTTTCCATGTGTAGTTTTCTCCGAATTTATTGAAAATATTTTCCTTAGCATTATAATTTATAATAGGTGTAAAAACAAGATGAAATTCAAATTGTTGTTGTTATTTTTTGCTCGAAAGGAAAGCTAATTTCTTAATGATTGTTCGATTGCGACTGACACTACTCAAAATTATGCCTGCTACTGTTACAATAAAGCTAATAATAACCAAGGCACTTGCCAAAATTGCTGACGGGAATCTTTCAACCAGTCCAGTATCAAAAAATTCAATAACCACAGGAATGCCAAAGATCATTCCCATAGTAAATATTACTAGTGCGATTAAGCCATAAAAAAGATTTGGTTTATAATCACGGAATAATTGTAAGATAGTTCGTAATATTTTAAAACCATCACGATATGTATTTAGTTTGCTTTCACTTCCTTCAATTCGAGGTAAATAATCAATTTTCACTTGCAATAATTTGGCATCTACTTCAATTGCATGTACGCTTAAAACAGTTTCCACTTCAAACCCTTTTGAGAATAATGGAATAGATTTAACAAAGCGGTTTGACATTATACGATAACCGGAAAGAATATCATTATAATCACAATTAAATAAAAAATTCAAGGTCCTAGTTAATAAACGATTGCCCCAATAATGCCCCTTTCTGGATTGGCTTTCAGTAAAATATTGAATTCGACTACCAACCAACATGTCCACTTTTTTTTCAGTACATTTGTTGATATGTTCAGAAAGTTTGTCAGTTGGGTAGGTTCCGTCCGCATCCATCATAACATAGTAATCTGCATCAATGTCGCGGAACATTGCTTTGACCACATGTCCTTTACCTTGATTTTTAACAGTATGTAACAAGACACCTTTCTCCTTTGCTATATCTACGCTATTATCAGTGGAATTATTATCAAAAACAATAATATCAGATTCAGGTAAGTTATTTCTAATGTCATCAATTAATGCTCCGATAGAAGCGGATTCATTGTAACAGGGCAGTAAAACGGCAATTTTCATGTTAAATCTCTTTTTTTATTGATGTGACGAATGATTTAATCGCAAGTACAAACATAACAAGAACAAATACTTTGAATGGTATGCCATATCTTGGAAAAGGTGCAACAATTACGTGGAAAAGTGAAGCGTAGACAATTAGACTTGCTATAACATAACTAATATCGACAGGCATTTTTTTTACAAATCCTATTATGATAATGTAGTATGAATAGACTATTCCAATTAGCATTATTGGAATATTGAGAAATTTGTGAATAGCATGCCAAAATTGTAAATCTGCCTGGTATAGAAATGGAGATTCCTTAATAGGATATATAAAGATATCTCCAACTCCTGATAGAATATTCCATTGCCATAAAAAAAACTGCTTACCTATAACATACCATGAGATATATTTTAATGGCTGTTCTGAAGCACGTTGCCAAATCAATCGGAATGTTGTTCCAATTCCATTATAATATTCATTTTCATGTGGGTCAAAGCGATATGGGAACCCATAGCTTTCCGGAATTGTATTGTATATAAAATTCGGATAACTACCATGGAAAAGTCCATTGATCATTAGAAGAGGGTCTGAGAAAGATCCAATTGCAAAATAATTACGAATTTTCCATCCTAAAATAATAATAATGAAAATGACAAAAGCAGGCCATAGTTTTTTTAGGAGTTGCCTAGAGTGAAAAAATAAGAGAAAGGCAATAAATAATAAATAATATTCCATTGTAGGACGAACTAATGCGCTCAATCCTACACTTATCCCCAATAATACGACAAGGAGTAAGGGGAATTTAAATCTAATAGAAAGTATGAATAAGCTGAAAACGAATATCAAACTAGATAAAAACAAAGATTCTGTTATGTAATAGGTGTTTATTGACATAAAAGCCGGATGGGTCCATATTAATAAAGAAACGACAATGCTTGTCCAAGCTCCCCAAAAAAGCCAGCATAGAACTGAAAGTGTTAAAAAAGCTAGGCATTGAACAATCGTCTGTGCTGTTAATACTGATTGCACACTATTATTATTAACTTTTTCGTAAAACAAAGAAGCAAATAAAGGAAAACCTGGTGGGCGTTTTGCATCTTTTAGTAGTTTATCTTTTTCACCATAATCGTTACTATAAGTAGAATATAGGGATAGATTTTTTGCATAGGCAAAATAATCTATAGCATCACCTTGGATAGGGTGATTAACGACAGTGTTGTTAATCACAGACATCCTGGCTAAAATGCCGTAAAGAATGACTATCAATAAAATTAATAAGCATACCAAATCTTTTTTATTTTTTATTTCCATAAATGTTTTTGTTTGTAAATTTTATCTAGTTCTTTTTTAAGTAATTTACTGAATTTAATACTACCGATTTTGCTCATATGCCCCCAGTCTGTAAAATTTTCAACATTATCGCTTATTGCTGAATTTTTGTGAGTTGTATTAAAATTGATAAAAGGAATGTTGTATTTTTTGGAAACAGTGTAAATAAAATCCAAAGATTCTGAATTTTTATAATCTTCCTTAGTTAATCCATATTCTGGTGTCATCACAAAAATTAAATTAATTTTATCAGATAACAATATCTGAATGAGTTTTTTAAAATTTGCTATTTCGACAAGTGAAAGATTTACGATAGAATTTGGTTTTTGTGAAAGTGTAAAGTTTGCCAAATTAAAAGGTCGATAAAACGGGATAAACCCTTTGTCAAAATCTTCTAAAAAAAACTTTGAATTTTGCTTATTTGAAGATTCTCTGTATTTGAAAAAGGGGAATCTATTCAATAAAAGTTCTTTTTTATTGAGTTTACTATCTCCCATGAGAAGACTGAGGAATAATTTAGAAGGAAAATATTCACTATCTTTTTCAAAATCTCGCCATAACCATTTTTCATCAAAAAGAAACCAGTCCACAGAAATAATACAAAGTTTCGGTTTAGGGTATTCAATTGAAAAATACTTCCGATACCAATTTAAGTAGTACGTAGAGTTTGACCCATTTAAAGCAAAGTTATAAAATTTATAGTGTGAATTATCCAACAACGATGGTCTTATTGAGTGGGTTGCGTGTGAAGTTCCTAATATGATAGCATTTGCTTCAACTATTTTATTAACCACTTCATCATACTGTAAAGAATAGTGTGGAGGGTCTAAATTATTATACTTCAGTATGTAATTTATCCCAATAAAAACTGCAATTATTAGCAGGGAGAATCTTAATATGTCAGAAATAAATTTTTTCATAATTAAAATTGAAAATAGATAAATGTATGGTTTTCGAATGAGCCGTAGTTATATATTATAATTATTATCGCAGTGTAAAGAACCCATCTACTGAATTTATTAAACTTCTGTGGAATATTTTCTAATGCATGCTTTCCATTACGCCCAAGCCATTCAACAAATATAAGAATGAATATTAAAAAAATAATGGAAGATAAATTCAAAGTTGAAAATAAGTATGGGGTGGTAAATAAATCATCAGAAAAAATATTTGAGACAAATAAAAATCCTTGATAGATATTTTCCGATCTAAAGAATATCCATCCAACGAGAACTAATGAAAAAGTAAAGGTAATATTACATATTTCTTTGATCGTTGGGAATTTTTTTCCTTTTGCAACGATTTCGAGATTAGAGCGGTTTTTATTTCTAAGTAAAAGAGGCAAGAAAAAGATCGCATGAAGTAAACCCCAGAAAATAAATGTCCAATTGGCTCCATGCCAAAATCCACTAATTAAGAATACAATAAATATATTTCGCACCTTCATAAAAGTACTACCATAACTTCCGCCTAGAGGAATATAAACGTAGTCTCTAAACCAGGTCGATAATGAAATATGCCATCTTCTCCAAAACTCTGCGATATCTCTTGAGAAATATGGAAAGGCAAAATTTTGCATTAAATTAAATCCAAAAAGACGGGAAGTACCGATTGCAATATCTGAATATCCTGAAAAATCTCCATAAATTTGAAAAGAAAATAAAACTGCACCGAGAAGGAGAGAGCTTCCAGAATAATTTTCTGAATTGTTGAAAATCAGGTCTGCATATTTTGCACAATTATCGGCAATAACGATTTTTTTGAAAAATCCCCACAAGATTTGTCTTAAACCGTCAGTTGCATTATTGTAATCAAAAACTCTTTTTTTATAGAATTGTGGTAATAAGTTGGTGGCACGTTCTATAGGACCGGCAACTAACTGTGGGAAAAAACTTACGAATGCTGAGAATGCTATAAAATCTTTCGTAGGTTTAAGTTTATTTTTATACACATCAATAGTGTAACTCAATGTTTGAAAAGTGTAGAAACTAATTCCAACCGGTAATATTAAGTTTAAAGTATTTGGGCTGATATCAGCACCAAAAAGTGAAAAAGCAGATATGAAATTATCGATGAAGAAATTATAATATTTAAATATTCCTAGAAACCCAATATTAAAGAAAATACTTATGCATAGAAGTATTTTTCTTTTAGCTATATTATTTTCCGTTGAAAGTGCCTGTCCAACAAAATAATCAATAACAGTACTATAAAATATCAATGATAAGAAAATCCAATTCCACCATCCATAGAAGATGTAGCTTGCAACTACAATTAGCAAGTTCTGAAACTTTAAATTTCGGGAGGTTATAAACCAATACAAGATAAATACTATCGGTAAAAATATTGCGAAGTCAATTGAATTAAACAGCATTATGTTTTTCTTTCCAATTCTGTTATAATTATTTCAGCTAAATAACCCGAAGCTTTTTTGAGATCATATTTTTCTTCAATTATTTTTCTTCCGTTCTTCCCCATTTCTTTTCTTAGATCTTCATTGTTGATTAAAATATCAAGATATTCTATCCAATCTTCAGCACTTTTTGCACCAAATCCATTCTTACCCTGTGAGATCAATTGATTGTTTATACCTATTGGAGAGCAAACTACAGGAAGGGACATAGCAAAATATTGCAAGATCTTCAAACCACCTTTCCCTTTCGACCATTTGTCGTCAGTTAATGGCATAATTCCGATGTCAAAATCAGATAGAAGTTTTATTTCAGTTTCTTCAGACCAATCAAGAAATTGGATATTCACATTTTTCAACTCGAATTTTTTAGCCCCAATAAGATGAAATTCAATATTTGAGTATTTATTTTGTAGCTCAATCAAAACTTCAGATATGTCCTGTACATATTTTGTCGTTACAGGTGAACCAATCCAACCAATTACAATTTTACTTCGATGATCTTTTTTTAAAGGAATGTATAAACTACTATCGATCGGTCCGGTGATGATATGTACATTTTTGTTGAATTTCTTAACATATTCTGCCAAATATGGAGTTGTAACTGTTACTGCTTTTGCACATTTTAGCATTTTCACAAGATTATTTTTTCTAAGTTTAAAGAAAATATAGTCCAAACTAAAAAATGACGGTTTTATTGTAGAATGATTTTCATATAATGCATCATCAAGATCAAAAATAATATTATTGTTTAATTTTCTTAAGAGAAATAAATAGAACGAAGGTAAAACATCCTTTTGAATGAATATCACATCGTACCTTCTTGCTTGCAATATGTGGAAAAACCTTTTAAAGAGAGCTGAGATAACTAAATATGATTTAATAACTGGTTTTAAAAATTTGTTTACCTTTTTTAACCCTAATAAAATATTGTAAGCTCTGTCATTTATAAGAGGAAGTACCTTACATTCAATCCCGTCTTTTTTTAGATAAGGTATGTATTGGTATAGTCGATATCTACTTGATGCTCCTTGTCTTCCAAAAAGTGAGAGTCCTAGTATATTTAGTTTTTTATTTTCCATTCTTAACCTTAAAGATACTTTCAAAAAACAAGACCAATCCACCAATTAAGCTGAGATTAATTGCACTCAGGAAAGATAAAAAAGCAAAAACTAAAGCACTTTCTTTAGATATTCCCCAAAATCCTAATGCAAAAATGAAAATACCTTCTCTTACCCCAATTCCATTAATACTTATTGGAATACTTATTATTACGGCTGTAATTGAAAAGATTATAGCCATATCAACAAATCCTAAATCCAATCCTAAAGAGTGTGCAAAAAAGCAATGAGCAGCAACATTGATGAACTGAATAAGCAAAGATATGCCCATTGTGTTAATTACATTAATATTTTTTATCCTTTGGGCATATGTTGTTTTCTTCTCGAGATAAACTAATATAGAATTTTTGAAGTATAGAAAAAC
>JAQICF010000260.1 GCA_027858795.1 Candidatus Delongbacteria bacterium
TTAACAAAGCGCGAATTTTATGCGTGAAAGCGAGGAGAAAAAGAAGTGAAAATAAATAAAAGGAGAACAAAATGAAAAAAGTTGTAATGATTCTTACAGTGCTGTTGTTAAGCATGTCAGTATTTGCAGGTGGAATTAGAGTAAAGTCAATGGGCGGAATCTATTCATTGATCGAATCAACAAACTACGCTGATTTCCCTCAAAGACTTCTTACAGGTGGTGAATTAGCTTGTATCGGTGCAAAAGGAACAGCAGGTGAGTGGGGTTTGGTAAGAATGAAGCTTAATAATTTTCTTAATCTACCAATACCGATAGCATGGCAGATCAAAGCAGATTTTGATATGGTTACTATCCAAGATTTATATGACGATGTAAACATGCCAGGTTACATGCAAGTACCAGCTTCTTCTTATGATGAATCATCTCAAAGAATCAATTCAATATTTGCTTTTGGTTTGAGTGAAGAGTTAATTGCTGGTGTAAGTATTCAATTGTATTCAAACAGCTTAGATTTTGATGGTGAAGTATTTGGTGATGAAACAATTTATGACCATAGTTTCTGGGGGTTAAAAACTGTTTGGGGTGCTACAATGATGCTTGGTGGAGACGACTTTGTAGATTTTGGTCTATTATTTGATACTTGGAGCTGGGATGTTTCAAGAACTGTTGCTGGAGATGATATATATGCTACAGATTATTCACAGTGTGATGGTATTATGAAATTTGGTCTAAACGCTAGATACTATAACACAGGTACTAAAGTTGATTATGCACCTTATATGAAAGTAGATATGTTTTCTTTCTCAGCAACTAGAGGTGGAGATGAAAATGGAGATCCTTACACAGCTGAAAGAACGGATACTTATGATGGAAGTGTATTAAATTTTGTTTTAGGTTCAGGTGTTCACTACAAACCGGTTGAAGGTGTAAAAGTTTACAATGAATTTGAATTCGCTTATAATTCTGTTAGTACAACCGTTGAGTTCAATGGAGATAAAACAGAAGATACTGAAAATGCAATGACATTATTACCAACTTACAGATTTGGTGTTGAAATAACAAAAGTAATTGATCCAAAAACTTGGTGGGGATTTGAACAAGTTCAATTATGGGGTGGATTTAACAAGACATTCTATGATGTTTGGGGACAAGATGAAAGAATAGTTGGAGCTGGAGTAGTAACAGATTTATATACTGATTCAACTTGGGAGGTTGTAAATGTAACAACTGGAGCTGCTTTATCCAGTGGTAATTTTAAATTTGAATTTACAACAAATCTTAATAATTTAGCATTTGACGACACTGCATTAAATAATGTTGAAATGGCTCTAGACTATTACTTCAAATAATAGATGATATGTTTAAATTAAAAGGGAGCTTTTGCTCCCTTTTTTTATAATAACCTTTGCAAAGTCAGCTACAAAGCATTAAATTGTCACAATGGATCTTATAGCAGAGAAAATAACGACTTCAGTAGAAGATACAGAATTATTTGCAGAGAGAATATCTTCAGAAGTTAAAGGTGGCGATATTATCTGTTACTTCGGGGAAGTGGGAGCTGGTAAAACAGTATTCACAAGAGGACTTTGCAAAGGTTTAGGTGTTACTGGTTATGTTAATTCACCCAGTTATATAATTTTAAACCAGTATATCGGATCAAAATATAATATATTTCATTATGATCTTTACAGGATTTCTGACGTTGAAGAATTAACAGAGATAGGGTTTTACGATTTTGCAGGGAAGAGTGATTCTATAACAATTATTGAATGGTCAGAGAAGCTAGTAGATGAATTGCCGAAAAATAGATTTGATATCACTATTGAAGTGATTGATGAAACCAAAAGAAAATTTAAAATTAGAAGGTATATATAAATGTTTATTTTAACAGAAACTAGAAGGTATATTTAAGTGTTGATCTTAGCTGTAGATACATCAACTGAATATTGTTCAGTAGCATTACTCAGAGATGAAGAGTTATTGGAGGAGATCAATGATAAAACTCCATATTCTCACAACAAAAAACTCTTTAAGAATATAGATACAATCCTCAAAAAACATACAATTGATATAAATGATATTGAACTGTTGGCAATTGGATCCGGTCCAGGATCATTCACAGGTCTAAGGGTTGGAATGTCTGCGATGAAAGGTTTATCCCTGGCAAGTAAAATAAAACTGCTACCGGTAAGATCTATTGATGCTGTAGGACTAGCAGGGCTAGTAGAATTAGAAGGATTTGCAGGATTAGAAAAATTTCAAGATAAAATGATTACAGTATTACTTGATGGAAAACAAAAAGATATGTTCATCGCTGATTATAAATTAGAATCAGGAAAAATTAAAACAATATCAGAGATAGCTGTTAAAGGGTACGATGAGTTAGAAAAATTAGAAAATATATCTGTTGGAAATATTTCCAAAAATATCATAAAAATAAAAGATTATTATGATGAATTTTTTCCAAGAGCATACTATATTGGAAAGATAGCTTATCAATATAGAGATAAAGAAATTAAAGATTTTGAGATAGAACCTCAATATTATAAGAATTTCAAGATCAATAAAAGTAAAAAAGTACCATTAATTGACCTATAGCAGGAAAAAATGCATTTATTTAACATAGGTTTTGTATCGTTCACACTTGTAGACCTAGCAGATATATTATTATTTACAGCTATGTTCTATAAGCTATTTACTATGTTAAAAGATTCAAGAGCAACAACAATGTTCCTTGGATTATTTACGGTGGTATTAATCGGTATTATAGCTGACTTCTTAAATTTAAGTATAATGTCTTGGCTATTATCTTCAATTACAACAATATTCTGGTTGGCATTCTTTGTGTTATTTCAACCTGAGATTAGAAGAATATTAACACAAATAGGTCAAAATAGAATAATTAGAAAGATCTTGAAGATCAAATCAAACACTATGACAGATGAAATTACAAATGCCGCTTTTACTTTATCAGAGAAAAGGATCGGAGGATTGATCGTTCTACAAAAGAATGTAGGTTTGAAATATGTTATCGAAACTGGAGTAGCGATAAAAAGTGAAGTAAGTGCAGATCTGATAGTTACAATGTTCAACCCTGGATCTCCCTTACATGATGGAGCGGTAATAATCATAAACGATATGATATCAGCGGCAAGGTGTATTTTACCAATTACAACGAGAGATATAGATTCATCATTCGGTACCAGACATAGAGCAGCGATAGGTCTTTCAGATGAAAGTGATGCAGTTATTGTAGTAATCTCAGAAGAGACAGGAAAGGTTCGAATAGCGTATAACGGAAGATTTTTGAATGTAGAGGATAAAAATTCTCTTCGAAATAAGATTTCAAAATTCTTTAAAAATCTTTAAGAGTATATAATGTGTAAAGCTACGAAAAAAAATAAGAGCAAAGAAAAAGATCAAATTGATGAATTTGATGATTTTTCGGATAATGAATATTTAGATGCTGTTGATGCAGAAGAGAAAAGAAAAAAGGGTGAGATTTCTCAGGAAGAATATGATAAATTGAAATTTATCAAAGAAGCACGAGAAAAGGTTGTTGGGCATGAAACTTAGTTTTTATTCATCGCCGAGATATTTATTTGGAATAAGGTAATTTTTTACATAATCTTTAATAGAGTCTTCCAAAGACATACATTCAATGTCAATACATGCTGTTTTTAGAGTGTTCATGTTAGCTTCAGTAAAATATTGATACTTTCCCTTTAGATGATCGAACATATCAATATATTCGATGTTTGGTGCAATGTCCATGCTCTTGAACATAGCATTGGCAAGATCATTCCAGCTTCTACTTTTTGCAGTACCGATATTAAAAAGCCCGTTTACGTTTGGATTTTCCAGTATTTCCAAAACAATTTTGACCACATCCTTTATGTAAACAAAATCTCTGACAAAATCGCCGTCTTTCCATTCGGGATGATCAGATTTAAATAATTGAATTTTCTTTGTGTCATTTATCTCAAAGAATGATTTATACATTTTGCTGGTCATATTACCTTTGTGGTATTCATTTGGACCAAAGACATTAAAGAATTTTAGCCCTACTATTTTATCAAAATAATTATGTTTCTTTGAATACATATCGAACATTTGTTTAGAATATCCATACATATTCAATGGTCTTAACTCTTGTAGTTTAGTGATATCATCATCAAAACCTTTTTCTCCCATACCATACGTAGCAGCACTGGAAGCATAGAGAAATCTAATGGAATTTTCGATGCAGTACTCTGCAAGTATCTTTGTAAAAGTGAAATTGTTTTGAGAGAGGTAACTGGCATCATCTTCCCATGTCGAAGAACAAGCACCCATGTGGATTATTTTGGAAATATTACTTGGTAATAAATCTTTATCTAAAAAATAAAGAAAATCCTCTTTCTCAATATAGTCAGCATATTTTAAACTTCTAAGATTTTTCCATTTGTCGGTTTTCTTTAAACTATCTACTATAATTATATCATCAATACCTTTTTGATTTAGAGCCCATACTATTGCAGAACCAATAAATCCTGCTCCTCCAGTTACAACTATCATAATTTGCCTCAAAATTTTAAGTTATGTAAAAGATAACGTTTCAAGTTAACAAACTTAAGATATATATTCAATAAAAAAGGGCGATAAATACATATCGCCCTTTACTTACAAAATAAGTTTAATCACACTATTTTAATAATTCCAATTTTTTTGTCTCTTCTTGTAATGCGATAAAGAATGGTTT
>JAQICF010000005.1 GCA_027858795.1 Candidatus Delongbacteria bacterium
TCATATGCCGAACTGAGCTCTCCTGAATATGACACTTCAATAATATTATCATCTATGAATGTCGATGAATTCATTCTTCTGATAGGATGACTTATTGAAAAGGGACCACAACCTTGAAATAAAAAAGAGATAATGATCAAAACTATATAAAGTATTTTATTTTTCATAATATTTGACTTCCTTCAGGCTAATTATATTTCATCACTTACTGAATAGGTTAAATATTACTTACTTATCTTTTCTTTTCAAAAATTTAAATAACCATCTATCATTCTCTATTGCCTTGGAAGGCAAAGTATCAAACGAATATATCATTAAGCCAGTATAAAAGAATTCAGGATACTTTACTTTCATTATATCTCTATAATTTCCATGAGCTTTTTCATAGATGAATTCTGACTTAAAGCTAGGAACAATTTCACTCGTTACCTCATCCCAATTATAAGAAACATATGCGATAATATTCCAATTTTCATCATACTCAAATCCAGTTTTCCAACGATCTTTCCAAACTTGTTCATAATCATTCCAAGAAGAAGTAGTCTCACTTGATAAATAACCATTCGTATAGAGGTAAATAGTCTTATCACCAATATTCCAATCGGAATTATAATAATCATAATCCATTACTTCTTTCAATTTCCCATCTTCATAAGTATACACCGATTTATCATACAATTCCCATCCTACAACATTCCAATCATACTCAATTATCTCACTTAACACACCATTTGAATATGTATACGTAGATTTATTGCCATAACCATCAGTATAGAAGTTCGTATACTCTGTTAGTAATCCAGAAGTATAAGTCCAAGTTTTTTCCCATGTCATTTCCCAAATTCCATCATTATCATCATATCTGATTACCGAAGTAAGCAAATTATTTTCATAGGTTACCACTGTTTTTTGACTAGCTACGACAACACCCCCAAAGTAAAAATATTGTAGCACTTCTTTAGCCTTTCCGTTCTCATATGTATAAACAGATCTACTATTCATAACCATTTCTTTACCATCATCATAACTTATAAACTCTTTTGGTAAAACTGTTGAAGTATTATCATAGCTAATAGAATCCTGATATTGATCACCATCATAGAAGTCTATACCATAATCTAATTCAATTCTGCCATATACATCATAATCTAAATTCCATTCAGATGAAGGTATCCAAGTACTAGTTGCTGGCTCATACTCGTAATTATTTCTTTCAACCATTCTGTATGCAGTGACTGGATCACTACTAGTTGGATCATCTGAACAAGACATTATTAACAGCATTGAGATCATGAACGAAACTACCATTGACTTCTTAAGCATCTTGCACCTCTATTTATTTGGTTGTTCCGAAAATAATATTCGGACAAAACAACTTAACTAATATTTAGTATTTTTGCAATGATAAAATAGAAGATAGAAGTTAGAAATTAGAGGAGGGGATTAATGACGGATATCCCAGCGGGATATAACACCCATAACCGCAGGTTTCAACCTGCGGGACAAAAAAGGGGCGTATATCGATACGCCCCTACATCCCATAAGGTCGAACACACCGGTTTGTTACATCAATCGCTATTTAAATGTGATGATCGTATTCAGGATCCGACTGATCTTCTCTGCACCATTATTATTCAAATGATCCGCATTAGCAAAATCTTCTATCTTAAATCTCCTATCATCCAAAAAAGAATAATAATAGGTATTCTTAAATTTGTGGCTTAATTCAAAACAATAACTTTCGGTAGCGATCAACTGATCAGCATCCAAATTCTCTCTGTAAGTCTCCCATGCAGGTAAAACAACCAAGAATACAGTAACATCCATCTGCTTACATTCATTGATAAACTTCTCTAAGATCTCAAGATTACTGCTAAAGGCATCATAATTCTCAACTGTATGCACCTTTGCAGCAGTAATACCAGAAGTCTCCATATCAACATCAACTAAAGCTGTTCTCTGACCGAAACCCAGTTCAGTACAATTAATTCCTTTGTCTTCTTCTACAAACAACTTGTAAGCATGAATTAAAAGAGGTGCTATCTTTCTGTTAAATATTTCAAAATTATATTTCCAGGATGGTTCCTGTGCATCATAATATATCTTATAATCCTTGATCCTCCAGTCTGCATCTCCACCCTCCATATCATAGAACAGAGAAAAATACGATATCGGGATGACAACATTCTTAAGGCTTGACATTTCAGCTTTAAATTTATCAAAAATGAAGTAATCCCACTTAAGCGATTGAGCTACATGAGCAGCACTGAAAGTATTCATAGAGAAATACTGAGGATCGATCCCGTAGAAACTATGAGAGCTTCCAACTATCAAAGTTTCGATATCTTTAGCATTCGTAGTTAGATATTCATTCTTGTAGGAATAATCATTGGGTTGAATACGGATGTATAATTCTAGGAAAATAACCACTGCGAGTATCGGAACTAAGAAGAAAGATATTTTTATAAGATAACTTTTCATATTAGTCAGCTTCCACAATTTTCAATAATTCTTTAGCAAACATCTCTCCACCAATATCGTTCAAATGATCCTGATTCGCAAAGTATTCATCATGATCTATATAAATCTCTGTAAAGTCATAGGTTTTAATTCCAAGCTCTGTAAAATGCGTGTCAGCACCAAAATTACGACCATTTACTTCAGTAAGATAATCTTTCGCCAATGGAAATTTCACAGCAATAATATCAATATTGTTCTCTCTGCAGAATTTCACTATCTCAGTCATGCATAACTTCAAGCTCTCTGATGATTCTGTTCCAAGAAATTGCTTTTTAGCTCTTTTTTCGGAATCCTTCTGCTTATTCTCATTCGTAGCCCAGTCGTAAATCTTAGGCTTCTTATCTTTGAACAGAGATTTAAAATATCTTTCAACTATACCTGTAGTCTTAGCATTGAAGAGTGGAATATATCTCTTGAAATATTTCTCTTTAATTATAGATATCTTATCACCGAGTAAAAAATCTTTATCATCAAGGCCTAAAAAGTAAACAGATCTGTCTTTGTTATTCAATTTTTCTCTGTAAAATGACAAGGTGTGGTCATCAGCCGTAATGAGAACTTTCTTAACATTATGATGCTTCTTCAGAAAAATAATCTTCCTGTAAATATCAAAATAGGAATCTGAACCTATCGAAAAATTATATATCCCGTGTTCTCTGAGATTTTGCTTAAGTGGACCTCCATGAGAATCAGCCATAATAAAAACTGTATCATTTGAAGTTATCTCTGGGATATTCTCATAGGGTTTGTAATAATATTCTTTGACAATGAAAAATATCGTTGTGTTTATAAGTATAACACCGAAAGTGAATAATAATATTCTGAAGAAGTATTTTTTCATATTAGAACTGGAAGTAAATGAACTCAATTGTCTCTGAGTAATTGCCTAAGATATATATCATTAGTACTATACCATAGTAGAATATCCATTTTGGAATTTTGTATTTGTATATACTGAGGTTAGCTATAGCAAATTCCTCTTTCCTGCCGATCCATTCAATGACAACAAAGAAAACAATTAATTTTAATGTGATCCAGCCCTTAGCTGAAATATCAGGACTGGAAAGTAAAGACTTTGAAAATATGCCTGCAATATATTCAAAAGCATGTTTCATGCTCTCTGCTCTGAAGAATATCCATGCAAAAGTAGTTAAAGTAAAAGTAGATAAGATGCTTAAAGTCTCTCTCAAAGAAGGAAAGATCGTATTCTCTGCTACTGTACCAATATTCTTTCTATTCCTTTTCATCAACAGAAGCGGAAGGAAATATATAGCATTCAAAGCACCCCATGCAATGAAAGTCCAGTTCGCACCATGCCAGAAACCTGAGACAATGAATATTATAAATGTATTCCTAACTTTATTTGCAGTTGATCCCTTGCTACCACCTAAAGGAATGTACAGGTAATCTCTGAACCAGGTTGAAAGAGAAATATGCCATCTTCTCCAGAACTCTGCTATATCTCTGGAAAAATACGGATACGAAAAATTCTTCATCAGATCAAAACCGAATAATCTTGAAGTACCTATTGCAATATCAGAGTAACCTGAGAAATCTCCGTAGATCTGGAAGGCGAAGAATACTGCTCCCAGCACCAATGAACTACCTGTTTGCTCAGCGGAATTATTGAAAATCAAATTTGCATACTTTGCACAATTATCGGCAATAACGATCTTCTTAAATAGTCCCCAAAGAATCTGCCTTGAACCCAGTATTGCATTTTCGTATTTGAAATATCGTTTCACATAGAATTGCGGTAGAAGATGTGTTGCTCTTTCGATCGGACCTGCCACAAGTTGGGGAAAGAAACTCACAAAGCTGAAGAAAGCTATGATATCCTTTGTCGGTTCTAGTTTCTTTCTATAGACATCAATCGAATAGCTTAAAGTCTGGAATGTGTAGAAACTTATACCTACCGGTAAGATTATATTTAGTCTAGAAGGTTCTATAGACGTTCCGAACAGAGTAAACGCATCTGCAAAGCTCTCAGCAAAGAAATTGTAATACTTAAAAAAACCAAGGAAACCGAGATTCACTGAAATACTCGTAAGTAAATAAATTTTTCTTAGACCAGGTTTATCGGTTGATTTGAGCTTAAGACCTACGATATAATCCACTATTGAACTGAAGAATATCAGAGATAAAAAACGCCAGTCCCACCATCCGTAAAAGATATAACTCGCTACTAAAATAAAAAAATTCTGAGCTTTCAGATTTTTTTTAAAAACGAACCAGTAGAGAATAAATACTAAAGGTAAAAATATGGCAAACTCAATCGAGTTAAAGAACATTTATGTTTTTCTCTTCTTCTTATTTGTTGCGGGAAATAATATATTATTCAGGATCAATCTATATCCTGGTGAATTCTTATAAAGTTCAAGTTCCGTAGGTGGATCCATAACAAAATGCTTATGGTCCTCAGGATCATGACCTCCGTAGAAAGTAAAAAATCCCTGTCCGAGTGGAGCATAAATATATTTAACGATCTCTGAATTCTTAACATCTCCAAGAATGACTACATTCTTTTTTATCAACTCTCTTCTAAAAGCTGTAGTCTGTCCCATAAAACCTTTTATAATTCTGGTATGGTTCTGAGTAAGAATTGAAGCAATAGGATCGAACTTTGCTGAAAAATCAAATAAAGTAAAATAATCATTCTTCTCAGGTACACTCATATTCATTTCTTTAGAAAGATCAATATTGGAATACTCATATACATATGGATTTACTTCCAGCTGGAAATCTTTAAAAGCTAAACACTGTGAGTAATCTAATTTATTCTGAAAATTAGGATCTATAGGATCTCCATCAAAAGCTGTATCACAAATATCCGTTTTATAAGCAGCCAATGCTATGTCAAAAGTATCAGCAGCACTACACATTGCAAATAGAAATCCACCTTGGATTACAAATTGTTTTATCTTTATAACAACTGCCAATTTTTCTTTTGATACCTTAGAAAATCCAAGTTGCTTAGACAGTTCTTCAAATCTTCTGACCTGTTCTCTGTACCAACTATCATTTCCGTGACCTGCAAGGAATTTTCCGTATTGACCCGTAAAATCCTCATGATGCAAATGCAGCCAGTCATATTTGGAAAGATCACCTCTGAGAACTTCTTTGTCCCATAAAATCTCGTAAGGTATTTCCGCATAAGTTAAAGCAAGTGTAACAGCATCATCCCAGGGGAATTTTCCTTCCGGAGTATAAATAGCCACTTTCGGAGCTTTTTCAAGCTCTACTACTTCCATGTTAGACTGTAAAATTTCATTCGCAATAGAAGCAAAATCACTCTGAGATATAAGTTCGTAACTTACACCTCGAATTATCGCTTCATTGATTATGTTCTCGTATCCCTCTATCTTGAAAGATCCACCTCGATAGTTCAGAAGCCATTCGACTTTTGCACCTCTATCAATAGACCAATAAGCTAAACCATACGCTTTTAAATGATCTTCCTGATCCCAGTCCATAGGAATTAAAATATCTTCCGCACGAACAAAAAAAGATACTACAAACAATATTATTAACAATTTTTTCATATTATACAAAATTTAATTCACATCTTTTTTACTGGTTCTACCTGAACTTCTGATCCTCGTATTCTTTTGCCAATTATCATTATCTTTTTCAAAATAATCTAAATTGTAGTGCAATCCTCTTGATTCTTTTCTAAAGTTCGCAAAACGGACTAATAGGCTGGCAACATCAGCAAGATTTCTTAGTTCTAAAGTTTCTTTTGTAAGCCTTGTCGTATTATAATACTCCCTGACCTGCCTTAGTAGAAGATCTACCATTTTCGTAGCCATCTCTAAACGGGCTTTACTTCTCACGATCCCTACAAATTCGCTTGTTAATCTTTTGATATTATTCTTCAAGTATGAGATAATGATCTTCTCTTCTATATTATCAGGAGCCTCTGAATGCCAGTCTTTAATCCCACTAAAGTTCAATTCTGTTTTCTTGAGATAATGGACCGATGCTAATGCTGATTTCTTTGCAAATACAAGTGCTTCTAATAATGAATTTGACGCTAATCTATTAGCTCCGTGAACACCATTCTGAGCAACTTCTCCTATCGCAAACAAACCTCTGACATCTGTACGTCCATTCAGATCTGCTTCTACTCCTCCGCATTGATAATGAGCAGCCGGAACTACCGGTATCATTTCTTTTGTGATATCAATACCATTTTCAAGGCATTTTTTATAAATATTCGGGAATGAATTGATTACTTTCTTAGCTGAAAAATTTGTTACATCAATATAAACACAGGGATCACCACTTTTTTTCATCTCGGCATCAATTGCTCTTGCTACGATATCTCTTGGAGCTAAACATCCCAATTTATGATACTTATACATGAATTTTTTATTCTTTCGAGTTTTTAATATACCTCCAAATCCCCTGACTGCCTCACTTATGAGAAATGAACTTTCCTCTGATTTTCCTGTGTATAAAGTCGTTGGATGAAACTGAAAAAATTCAAGGTTTGATATAGTCGCACCTGATCTGTAAGCCATTGCAATTCCATCTCCTGTTGCAGGGGAAGGATTTGATGTGTGTAAATAGACTTGACCGGATCCTCCCGTAGCAAGAATTGTAGATTTTGCCAGGATTTTCATTACTTTATCAGTCTTTATATCCAGAACATATGCACCATAGCATGTAACACCTTTCTGATCTTTCGGTATTTTTTTCTTTTGATGCTCTGTAAGAAGGTCAATACTGATAGTATTTTCCATTATATCGATATTTTGATTTGATTTTACATTTTTTGTTAAGGCTCTAACTAATTCTCTACCTGTTGCATCCTTAAAATGAAATACACGGCTTTTAGTATGTCCGCCTTCCTTGTGAAGAGAATAAAAACCTTTCCTTGTTTCCTTCGAGAATTTTGCACCAAGGTCTATAAGATCATCAATTACTGTCGGAGCTTCTTTAACGACCATTTCTACTGCTTTTAAATTACATAGCTCATCTCCGGCTATTAAAGTGTCCTGGATATGATCTTCAAAGCTGTCACTCGGTTTTTCAACTGATGCTATGCCGCCCTGAGCCAAATATGTATTTGAATCTTTTATCTTGTTTTTGGATAAGAGCAATACCTTTCCATGCTTTGCCGCATGGATAGAAAAATACAAACCTGCTGCTCCAGTGCCAATAACCAGATAATCATAAATTTTTTGTTTCATGGTATAAATCTTTTAAATAATATTTTTTGTCATCCTGAACTTGATTCAGGATCTTTATTTATCTCTTGATACCTGCAAGGGGTTCAAACCCCTTGTTCAATTCATCATACTTTCTAAATCACATTACTAATAATCTATCAATTTCTTCCCTTCGTCAGTATTAATAGCTTTATTTGGATATTTCATAACTTCTTTCAAGGTAGTTATTTCGTTTGATAAAGAATTATTTTCTACTTTCATTTTATCCAGGTCATTTACAGCAATAAGAAGGTCCTTGGTCTTTATCTCAAGATCTTTACTAGTCAATTTTAACTCTTTTAACACCTTATTGTGTTCTTTTGAATTCTTGAAATCTTTTAATGCTGAGAAAAATGCAGATATAATTCCACCGAGCAGTAACGAAAAGAAAATAACCAGAATTACTGAAGCTTCAGGTAAATCTTTATTAAAAACTTTTAAAGTCGTTTTTGCATCATAATTTTGTATCGTCAGCCATATTATAGCGAACAACAAAACCAACTGAAATATCCTTTTTGCATAATTCATTTTATACCTCTCAATTTATTTTATAATTTATTAATAATTTCACCGAATAGAGTAACTCCTTCAGCTTTGATTATCTTAACTTTCACATAATCTCCAATGTTGCAGTCATCTATCTTATCAAATATCACGATCCTGTTCTGTTCTGTTCTGCCTTTCAACTGATCCGTTCTCTTTTTACTTACTGATTCGATCAGTACTTCTTTTTCTATACCAACATCTTTACGCAATTGAACAAGTCCTATCTTTTTTTGAAGCTCTGATATTACTTGCTGCCTTCTTCCCTTTTCCTCTTTAGAAACATCATCTTTGAAATTTTTGGCTGACATTGTATTCTTTCTTTCCGAATATATGAACATGAATGCATTATCAAACTCAGTATCTTTCAATACTTTTACAGTTTTCTCAAAATCTTCATTAGTTTCTCCTGGAAATCCAACTATAACATCTGTCGTTATTGCGATATCAGGTACCTTTCTTCTTATCATATCTATCTTTGCAAGATATTCTTCAATAGTATAACCACGGTTCATATTCTTTAGAACTTCGTTGCTACCGGCTTGAAAAGGTAAGTGAAAACTATTTGATATATTTGGATTTTTAATAATCACATCAATCAATTTTTCCGATAGATCTTTAGCATGAGAAGTTGCGAATTTCAGTCTTTTCATGCCCTTAACTTCAGCAACTTTTTGAAGTAACTCAGGAAATCTTATGCCTTCATAGTTGTATGAATTTACATTTTGACCCAGCAAGGTTATCTCTGAGATCCCTTTGGCAAGTGTTTGTTCAACTTC
>JAQICF010000057.1 GCA_027858795.1 Candidatus Delongbacteria bacterium
TTCGCAAACACTGTGATTCCTCCGGCTATAAAAAAAGCCGGTACTAGACAAAGTAAAACATGTTTTTGTGCATAATCCTGTAAAGTTAAAAAACCTGCAACAATTGCATTGTCAGCTGAAAGAAAATCCATTGGTAGATAATAAAAAACTCCAAATACGATTATCAATGCGATAAATTTAAAATATTCTTTTTTCCTAATTCTTCCCTTTGTTTTTCGGTCGGACATGGGAGCCCGACCCTACAGTGTCATCCTGAATTTATTTCAGGATTTTTTTTAACAAATATTTGTTCTATTTGTACCTATTGCTGTATGTTTATCTGCATTAAAAGTCTTATCCTTTAATCTTTCCACAAACTCCAATGCTTCTTTGATGAAAGCTTTATCTTCTCTATTTAATGAATAATTTATATATTTTTCAGATCTTTCCTGAACTACCAAACCTGCTTCTTTTAATATTTTCAGATGATTTGATATTGTAGCAGTTGCATAACCGATAATAGAAGTAATTTCACAGACGCACATTGACTTTACTTCCAGCATCTTAACTATCCTTAATCTTGAATCATCACTTAATGCTTTAAAAACTTTTAAATATTTTTCCATTATGTTTCCTCATTTATCAGTTTGAATTCAGACCTGAATTATTTAACTACATAATTCATCTTTACCACACAACATTTCATCTTCAAGTTGAAGTGAAGTATGTTCAATGTGATAATCATGCATAAGCATGTTATTTATTTCTTTTATTATCTTATCATTACTCGGTTTGATTTTCGGATCGATCAAAACATGTGCTGATAAAAATATTTCATTAGAATTTATAGACCAAATATGAACTTCATGTGCACTCTGAACTCCAGTTATATTACAGATCGAATCATGAACTTTGTCGAATTCAATTCCTTCAGGTACACCTTGCATAAAAATATGAAGACTACTTTTTATAATTTCAAATCCACTGTAGAAAATCATTAAAGCTATAAAGATACTTATGATTACATCAAGAATAACTAAACCGGTGAAATAGATTACTATACCTGAAATTATTACAACAACTGAAGATAATGTATCATAAAATAAATGCTGGTAGGCAGCTTTCATATTTAAGTTTTTATCTTTTTCTTTATTCAGAATTAATATTGAAATTGCATTACCTGCAAGTCCTATAGTTGCTATCCCCATCATAAGACCAATAGAAATATTTTCATCTGGTTGGGTTAATCTTTCTATTGCGTGATAAATAATTAGAACACCGATAGCCCATAAAGAGAGCGAATTTATCAGAGCCGTAAATATTTCAAACCTTTTCAGACCGAAAGTATGCTTTTTATTTGGTTTCTTCTGAGAAAATTTTTCTCCAAACCATCCTAATATCAAAGATAAAACATCTGAAAAATTATGCCCAGCATCAGATAGTAATGCTAAAGACCCTGAGTAAATACCTCCAATGTATTCTGCTACAGTAATAATAACATTTAATAAGATCGTCCAACCTATTTTTTTTGTATTGTGTCCGTGATCGTGATGATGTCCCATTTTTCCACCTCATTTCGTCATTTAGCTAAATGTAATAATGATTGTACGGCAAAGCAAATGCTTTTTATCATATTTTTACCATTTCATCGGATTATTTATAATGTATTGTCGGACTGCAAATAATTGTTTTTCTGTTCTGATGATTCTGTCATGGAATGATCTTTGCCATTTGAAATATTTGTTGTTTAATTTTTCTCTTACTTCTTTCGTAATCACAGATTTATATGCGTGAATCGTTTTCGATAATATCATTTTTGATCGATCATCGGGTTGCATTTGTGAACGATTTTGGGGATGCATGTTGGAACGCGATTGGGGATGCATTCCTGCATCCCCTACGGTAGGGGTCGCAGGAATGCGACCCCAATTTACGTTACAATCCCCGTTTACGTTACAAACCCCGTTTACATTACAACCCCCGTTTTTATCATTTACGGTTATATTTGCATTTTCCACAATAATGATTCCATGTATATGATTGGGCATTATTATAAATTCATCCAGTATGATGTTTTTATGATAATCCGGAATAGTGTACCATATATCATTTGCAATATTTCCAATTTTTGATAATACCATTTTTCCATTTTCAACCTTTCCGAATTTATGTTCCATATCTTCAGTATTTATTGTTATAAAATAATATCCTTCTTTGTCATAATTATATGAATTTAATCTATTTGATTTTCTTTCAATACTTCTTTTGAACATATTATTTATTCCTACTATTTATTTATCATTTTTAGCAATATACAACTAGCAAAGTATCAAATAGTGACCTTTTGGTATTTCTTTTGGATTTTTTTATGTTTTGTTGTACAAAAAAGGGGACGATAAGAAATCGTCCCCTACGGGTGGTGCATCGTCACAAAACAGAGACGTAGCGGTGCTACGTCTTTACCGGAAATCGTATGTATTTTTATAATTTATATCATATTTTTTCTCAACAATCGGTTGAATTAATTCCCACATTGTTCCAGTATGAATTCCATCTCTGTAAACATTTTGTAAAAAGTTAGTCATGTATTGGTGAGATACTCTATCGTTAAGTGTTGGTGTATTTCCAGTATCATTATTCATACTTAGTTCAGAATTAACAACTGAGCACTCCCAACTTTGAAGTTCAATCATTGTATTATTTATACCAAGTGATTTAATTTCTGCACCTGCAACAATATCTGTGTGTGTATATGTTGGGTTAATAAAATTAATTTGACCAACATATAGTTGAGTTTGATTAGCTGTACTTAGATAATTAATACCACTTCCTTCATTAGTCCCTCCAAATATATTATTATCTACTTGTACTAACAAATCTGCAACCTCTACCCAACCATTTAATGCTTGATCAATTGGAACTCCGTCCATAATATTTGAATATTGTTTCATACCTTCAATTTGATTGGCGTCTGCACTAAAATATTTAGTTATGTGAACCATAACAACATCAACAGGAACTCTACCATCGTTCATTTCACCGCAACGACCTTCGCCCATTCTATCTAAACCAAAATTATCATAACTATGTAAAGCAGCGTTGTTTAAATTTCGAGTACCATCTGTATCTAATCCTAAAAAATCTCCAGGTAAAGGTAACATAGCAACATCAAATAAACCACTTCCAGAATATCCATCAACTTTATGTTCATCGAATCTATTAACAGCGATTGAATCTGCAGCATTTTCTTTATATGTAACAGGAACTTTAAATTCTTGTGTCATAAAGTCTGCTTCTAAATCTGTAAAACGTAATGTGTAAACAGTACCGATTGCATCTCCTTGTGCACCAGCAGGAACATGTTTAAATAAAAAGTTACCATCATCAATAGTTGTCGTATTTGCTAAAACTGAATCATTTAACATTAAAGCAACGTTAACATTTCCAACAGTACTTTTAGCAGGATTATTACCTAAATTATAATCTAATCCACTAAATACAGTTCCACTAATATCTTTAACATTAGCAGGATAACTTAAGAAATGATCAACCATTTGTTCAGTATAAACACCAGGAACTGTTAAAGTAAGAGTATCTTTATATGTTTCAAAAGAACCATCTCCAGTAATTGTAACAATCCAATCATGTTTATCGCCAGGATTAAAATAATCTTTTGTAACTGTTTCAACTTCTTCTTCTAAGGATGGTGCAGGTAAAGCTCTACTTACAACTTGACCAGGAATTTCATTATTAATTTCCATTCCATCATTATAAACAAATCTTTTAACAATTTGACTTCCATCATTTAATTTTAATTGATAGAAATACATACCATCTGCAATAGTTGCAGGATTAAAAATAGCAGTCATATAATCAGTGTGATTTTGAACATCGATATTTCCAGAAACATCTTGACCTTTGATATTTTTAAATGAAATTTGAGCATCAGTACCACCATAAACTAAATTATTGTTAATAACTATTGCAGTACCTGTAGCATTACTTGTAGTTGGAGTGTCAATACCAGAAGTTAAATATAAATCAACTGCGTATCTACCAGAACTTAATGTATTAGTTTTAATTACATCCATACTTAATGTGTTGTTTTTATACTCAACCTCAAGACCAGCAGGCGCATTAGTCATATTAGGCATATAAGTAGAACCAATAACTCTTAAGTTATTCTCAGCAGCATTAGCTACACCAATGATTGGGAACAATAATATCAACATTAAACATATTATAAGATTTTTCATTATTAATTTCCTGTGTCAATATTTAATTTGTTGTTTCAATGTATCAAAATAATATGAATTATTCAAATGAAAAACACGCATTAATTAACCCCCGTAGGGGTCGCAGGAATGCGACCCCAAACGTAACGTTTGTGCATTTACGTAACGTTTATGCATTTACGTAACAAACCATGTATTTACGAAATACGTTAAAAAAGGGGTCGCATTCCTGCGACCCCTACGGGCGTTCGTTATTTCGTGTCAACGATACAATGAAAAAACGGGCGTTTGTTATTTCGTGTCAACGATACAATGAAAAAACGGGCATTTGTTATTTCGTGTCAACGATACAATGAAAAAACGGGTGGTTTGTTATTTCGTGTCAACGATACATTGAAAAAACGGGGGTTTGTGGTTTCGTTTTTACGGTTTTACAAAAAACATTTGCATATCAAAAATATATTGATTAAACTATCAACCAGTTGGTTAAACTATGTAATTAAACCGATGGGTTAAACTATGAAAAAAGATATTTCCACAGAAGAAAAAATCATAAAAGCTGCCGGTCAGGCATTTAAATCCAAAGGTTATGCAGGCGCAAGAATGCAGGAAATCGCGGATAGTGCCGGTATAAACAAAGCTATGCTTCATTACTATTTCAGGTCAAAGAAATTACTCTTTGACAAAATATTTATCAAACTGATGAATTCTTTTTTAGCGAATATTATAGCAACACTTAATTCAGATAATACTTGGGATGAAATATTAACCGATCTGTCTGAGAAACTTTTTGCCTTCATTTCACAAAACAGAGACATCCCTCTTTTTCTGGTAAATGAATTACATAAGAACCCTGATTTTTTCACTGAGCAATTATTAAAATTTAAAAAAATAAGTAATTCATCGTTCTTTTCAAAAATAGATGAAGAAGGCAAAAAAGGAAATATTATCATAGCGGATCCATTGCAGATATTAGTTCATGTTATCTCCGGAATGATGTACCCGGCCATAGCTGAACCAATTATAAGTTCTATCGGCAGCTTCAGAGAAAAAGATTTCGATAACTTTTTATCTCAGAGAAAAGATATCGTTCCTAAAATAATAATAGAATACTTAAAGAAGGTTTAACTATGAAAATGAAATTAATAACATTAGTGATCTTAGGTATAATTTTTGTCAGCTGCACAAAAACAGAGATAACTGCTGATGCCTACGGAAATTTTGAAGCTGTTGAAACAATTATTTCTGCAGAAGCTCAGGGAAAGTTATTAAAATTCAATATCAACGAAGGTGAAGATGTTAAGATCGGTCAAAGTATCGGTCTGATAGATACTTCAATGCTGGTGCTGCAGAGAAATGAGATATCGGCTAATCTGAAAGCATTAAAATTTAAACTTCCTGATGTTTCGAAAGATATTAAGGTACTTGAACAGCAGATAGCAAATATTGAGGTAGATAGAAAGAGAACCGAGAACCTTCTTGAAAAGAAAGCTGCAACCCAGAAACAATATGATGATATCATTGCTCAGATGGAAGTATTGAAAAAACAGGTCACCGCAGCAAAATACAAAGAATCGGTACAATCGAAAGCAATTCTGTCAGAGATCGAACCTATCGAAGCTAAACTTAAGCAAATAAATTATTCTATCTCAAAGTGCAGGATAATTAATCCTGTTCCGGGTACTGTGATATCAAAATTCGTTGAGGAAAGTGAGATCGTTTCTTTTGGGAAACCGCTTTATAAGATAGCCGACCTTGAAAATATAATTCTCAGAGTTTATGTGTCCGCACCTCAGATGATAAACATTAAGCTCGGTGCAGAAGTGAAAGTTTTAGTTGATGCTCCAAACGATTCAATGAAAGAATATACCGGTACTATCTCCTGGATCAGCTCAAAAGCTGAATTCACTCCGAAGATAATTCAAACAAAGGAAGAAAGAACTAATCTTGTCTACGCAGTGAAAATAGCAGTAAAAAATGATGGCGGCCTAAAACTCGGCATGCCCGGCGAAGTATACTTTCCGTAAGGAACGCAGGAATGCGTTCCCATCAGAGCAGAGGACACATAGTATAGATGAACCCATGTGTTCATCTATAGGGATTATCCCAACGGGATACAACCCCCATAACCACAGGTTTCAACCTGTGGAGACCAACGTAAAGACGCCCTACACGGGTGTCTCGAAGAAAAAACAACATGAAATCTATCGAGATCAAACATATCAGCAAATCCTACGGTGACATCACGGCCATTGACGATCTCTCATTCGAAGTGAACAAAGGTGAGATATTCGGTCTTATCGGTCCCGACGGTTCGGGAAAAACTTCAATTTTCAGAATACTTACAACTGTTACTTTACCTGACAAAGGTGAAGCTTTCGTTCAGGGATTGAATGTTCGTACTGATTTTAAAAAGATCAGAAAACTGATCGGATATATGCCCGGAAGATTTTCACTGTATCAGGACTTAACTGTAGAAGAGAACTTGAAATTTTATTCATCAGTGTTCAATACTTCTATTGCTGACAACTATGAACTTATTAAGGATATTTATTCTCAGCTGGAACCGTTCAAAGATCGTAGAGCAGGTAAACTTTCAGGAGGAATGAAGCAAAAGTTAGCTTTGAGTTGTGCATTGATCCATAGACCTGAAGTTTTATTTCTGGATGAACCTACTACGGGAGTGGATGCTGTTTCGAGGAAGGAATTCTGGGAAATGCTTGACAGATTGAGAAAAACAGGGATAACGATACTTGTTTCAACACCTTACATGGATGAAGCTGCAAAATGTGATAGAATAGCTTTGATAAAAGATGGTAAAATTCTGAACATAGATACTCCTGACAATATTTCTAGCTCTTTTCAGAGAACACTTTACGCTGTAAGATCAGCAGATACACATAAGTTGATAAAGGATCTCAGAGACTGGAATAAAACTCATTCCAGCTTTGCATTTGGAGATAATATCCATTTATCTCTGAAAGATGATTATATAACGGAAGAAGATATTACAGCTTATATCAGTAGCAAGGAACATTCCGATATCTTTGTAAAAAAAATATTACCCGGAATTGAAGATACTTTCATTGAGTTACTTAAGCAGGAAGATAATCATGATTAAAGCAGTTACTGTAGATAAACTTACTAAAAAATTCGGAGATTTCGTAGCAACTGATGAGATCACTTTCGAAGTTGACAGAGGTGAGATATTCGGTTTCCTTGGAGCTAACGGAGCAGGAAAAACAACTGCAATTAAGATGCTCTGTGGACTGCTCACCCCTACTTATGGTGAAGCAACTGTCGCAGGTTTCGACATTTATAAACAGACTGAAAAAATAAAGCAGAACATAGGTTACATGAGCCAGAAATTCTCACTCTATGAAGATCTTACACTGTTCGAAAATATCCGTTTCTACGGAGGTATCTATGGTCTTTCCGGTAAAAAAATAAAAGAAAAAGCTAAAAATATTCTCAACAAGCTTAATATTAGTGAATTAGCCAATAAGAAAGTAAAATCTCTACCTCTCGGTTGGAAACAGAAACTTGCTTTCTCTCTGTCTATGATACATGAACCTGATATTATCTTTCTTGATGAACCGACCGGCGGTGTCGATCCTATCACGAGAAGACAGTTCTGGGAGTTGATCTATGAAGCTGCAGATAATGGAACTACGATATTCGTGACTACACACTACATGGATGAAGCTGAATACTGCAACAGAGTTTCGATCATGGTCGATGGTAAAATTGTCGCCCTGGATAAACCTTCTGAACTTAAAAAACAATATTCTGCCGATTCAATGGATGGAGTATTTCAAATACTTGCAAGGGGAACCTCTGTAAAGGGGTAGAAATATGATATTTCAATTTAAACAACTAATAGATAATTTGAGATGATATTTCAATTCAAACAACTTGTAGCATTCGTCAAAAAAGAATTCTACCATATTTTCAGAGATGGAAGGACTTTGCTTATCCTGTTCGGAATTCCGGTCATGGATGTTATTCTCTTTGGTTTTGCTTTGACCAATGAAGTTAAAAATGCAGAGATAGCTGTAATTGATTACTCCAGGGATCTGTATTCTATAGAAATTACAAACAAGATCATGTCCTCTAAATATTTCAGTACTATTCAATACTTTAACAAATATGATGACATTGAGACTTCTTTCAAAAATGGTTCTGCTCAGATAGCTGTGATATTTCCTGAAGGTTTTGCAAATAAACTTGACCATGAAAATAAGGCTGATATTCAGATAATTGCGGATGCCTCAAATATAAACACTGCTATAATGCTGACAAATTATACAACTTCCATAATAAATGACTATCAAACTGAGATAAATTCAAGCGTACCTTTGCTTATTCAGCCTAAAGTGAGAATGATCTATAATCCGGAACTTAGATCTGTTTTCGTATTTATTCCAGGCGTAATGGCTCTGGTACTGATGATAGTTTCAGCTATGTTGACTTCGATAACTCTTGCCAGAGAAAAAGAACTCGGTACTATGGAACTGCTGATGATAACTCCTTTGCGACCAATTACAATAATAATCGGTAAAGTTCTCCCCTATTTGGTCCTTTCAGTTATCAACAGCGGAATAATCATCGGAATGGGTATGTATGTCTTCAATATGCCTATGAACGGGAATATATTTGTTTTACTTGCAGAATCAACTCTATACGCTATTACAGCGCTTTCTCTTGGTATTTTAATATCAACGAAGGCAGAGACTCAACAAACAGCTATGTTCGTATCTCTGATAGGCCTAATGCTCCCTACGATACTTCTTACCGGTTTCATCTTCCCTGTTGAAAGTCTTCCTAAAATTCTTCAATATGTTTCAGCAGCTATCCCGGCAACCTGGTTCATTGAAATTATTAAGAGTATTATGATAAAAGGTCTCGGCATTGAATATTTCTGGAAACCAACACTTGTTCTTATAGGAATGACCATATTCTTTATTACGCTTAGTTTAAAAAATTATAAATCCAGAATGTAACTTTAAATGACAGGATGTAACTTTAAATGAAAAGAATATTTTACATAGTTCAGAAAGAATTCATTCAGATCTTCAGAAATAAAGCTCTTTTACCTTTGATTTTCATTGTTCCGATTTTTCAAACGATAATTTTATCATATGCGGCTACCTATGAGATCAAGGATATTAAAATGAGCATTGTGGATCATGACCTATCTTCGACTTCAAGGAATCTTGTAAATAAATTTCAGGGGTCTGACTTTTTTATTGTAGAGAATTTTGATTTTTCAGTTAAAAATTCGTTGAAAAAATTTGACAGTAATGAAAGTGATATAATCATTGTTCTACCTGAGGGGCTTGAAACTGATCTTATGAAATATAAATCAGGAGAAATTCAGATCCTTGTTAATGCAATAAACAATCAAAAGGCAGAGCTTGCATTTTTCTATGCGGGATCTATCATCGGAGATTTCAATCAAGATATAGCTATGAAATTTCTTCCTACTTCTGCTGAGAATAATTTTAAGAGTATTAATGTGATCCCCAACTA
>JAQICF010000061.1 GCA_027858795.1 Candidatus Delongbacteria bacterium
TTTTCAACTCTTAATGTTTTTAATAAAATTTTATGCACTTCTTTAATTAAACGATTAGATAAAGGAAGTTTCTTTAGTAACAAGATTGCTGTATTTGTTGCTTCGATGTATTGATGAACCTCTTGCCAATCGTCCCTCTTTTCGGGAGATAACTCTTCTTCTTTCATCACTGCTTCGTTAATTTCAGTTTTAGTTCCTTCAATTTTACTAGAAGTATTTGCCTCTTTAACGATATGCATTTTAATAAATAGATCAATATTTGGTACCAGATAAGAAAATGCGTTTATTTCTCCTAGTTTTCGATTAGCCTCTTCCAATAAAATATCAATTTCAGAGCTATCCCAATTCCAATCTTTATCAATTACATTAGGTAAGAATGCTTTGTATTTATACTCTTTTGTATAAGTCCCAGATTTAAATTCTTCTAATTTCATAAAACACCTTATTGTCAATTAAATAGATATTTGACAATATAAACCATCTCATTGTCAATAACAACATATTTTTACAATATGGATTGCTGTATTGTCATTATTTGCGATATTTTACAATATGGGCATATTTACATCTTTTTTGTGATGTTCTAGAAATACAATGCAGTACATAAATATATATTTTATATAGGTTTGCCTATTTCAAGTACTGTTTATAGTCTTTCTTACTTTATCTTCGTATTTATTTCTGATCAACTTTTTTAGGTCTGAAAATAACATATTCCTTATTTTATCACTTAACCCCAATATATAATCCCCGATCTTTCATCAAACCATTCTTCAGAAATTTTGATCGCAGTCCTGATCTTTTCATGATGTTCAAAAATCTGGTTTTATCAAACATTCCCATAAGATGTCTATCTACAAAGTGAGTCACTTCCTTATCCCGTTCAGCTATTAGATAATGCATATCAAGCACGGATAAATTCCCCCGTATTTTTGAAACAGATGCTCTTGATATCTTGATATTGTTATCCTCATAAACTGAAATATGTGGAGAACCGATATTGAAATCTTCTTTTGAGAACCAAGGTTCAATTATCAATACACCACCTAATTTTAGATGTTTAGAAAAACAAGTTATAGCTTTCTTCAAATTCGAATAAGTTTTCACATATCCGATTGAACTGAAAAGGCAAACGATAATATCATACTTTTTCTTTAGGTCGAAATCTGTCATATCAGCTTTAATCAACTTAATCTTCGGAAGTTTCGCTTTAGCAATATCTAAAGATCCCTGATTTAAATCAAAACCAGAGCATTTGTACTTATCCTGAAGATGAACAAGGTGATTACCTGTTCCACAAGCAGCTTCAAGAAGATCGCTATTTTTCGATAGTTTGTACTTTTCGATAAGTTTGATCAAAGTAGCAGTTTCTTTTTCATAATCTTTCCAAGTGTAGATAAGATCATAATATTTAGCTAAATCTTTGTATAGTAGCTGATGTTTCATTTCTTATTCACTCCTTTATATAACAAATGACTTGCAGCATTCACAGCATATTGATCTTTGCAGAACCTATAATTCAGTTCAGCGATCTTATCAAAATATTCTTTATCGAGTTCCTGTAAATTCTCTTCGATAAGATCTGCCAATCCTTCCGATGCTATTACCTGTCCCTCAGTGAATCCGTACTCATCCATGAAATCTAAGATATTCTCTGAATTTTCACAGTAAGTATTATCAGTGAATATATCACCATCAGAATACTTTTTTATTCCTGTATCAATAACATGTTGAAGATTATCATAATACTTATCTATATCTTCAGGCATTGCTTTGAGGATGTATTTAAAAAATGCACATTTGCTTAAGTGAGCAGTAAATAAAGTGCCACCCTTTTTCAAAACTCTTTTTATCTCGTTTATGCACTGTATTCTCTGTGCTTCTTCCTTGATATGGTAAAATGGTCCCATTGCAAGTACAACATCGAAAGAATCGTCATTAATCGATGAAATATCAATAGCATTCCCCAATTCCATTCTATAGATGTTTACTCTCTCTTCTCTGCAAAGCCTATGTGCCTCTTCCAAATTTATCGATGAAAGATCTATCAAAGTAAGCTCATGTCCTTCTTTAGTAAGTGCCACAGAATATCTGCCGACTCCCCCACCAAGGTCAAGTATCCTTAAATTCTTCCCTGGCAAATGTTCTTTTATATACCTTAAGTTTATATGAAATTCCATCCTGTGACGGATCAGGCGGTCATATTCACCGTAGTTCTCATATATTTCTTTAACTTTGTTCATTGAAGTTCCTGTTTTTAATAAAAAATGCAATCCATAAAATACTTCCTGAAGCTACAATTATCAAGCTTATATATAGAAAAGTCGCATTCATGCCATTGATATCAGAATAGAATCCAATCATTGGCGCAAGAATTGAAAATACTAGTCTTCCGAAAAGATTATTGATCGAAAGTACTGTCGCCCGGCTTTTTGAATCAATACGACTGTTTAAAGCTGAATTCATTATAGGCATATATAATCCACCTACAATATAGAATGGAATAATAAATAATAATTTGATATAACCTTCAAAATAATATATTCCTGTATAACCTAAGGCGATCAGAAATATCATTAAAGCAATAGAACCTGAAATTTTGATTTTATCGGTAATTAAAGCAGAATATCTTGCAGAGATGAATGCCACTAATTTGAAAACTGCGAACACTACTCCGAAAGCAATAATCGGAACAGCTTCTGCTTTTAATAACGGCTGGACATACCAGAAACCGATTATCATAAAAGCAAATATCAAAGCACTGACGCCGAGGATATACCACAATTTTTTTGTATGCCTTAAAGCAGAAGACCAGATTTTTGGTTTTTTATTTATAGTGTGATCTGGAGAAGGTTCTATTAACTTATATGCTACTATTATAGCGACCAAAATAAAAAAACTTCTAAAAGCATAGGTTGCTCTTAAACTGTAAGACGCAATAATTCCGCCTGTAACAACTCCGAAGAATTCACCAAAATGGTGTAATGACTGGAATTTAGCTTCAGCTTTTGGATAATCTTCAGTACGGTTGATACCTTTAAATGTTTCGTAAAGGATCGCTGAATCTGAACCTGAAATGAAAGTAACTCCGATACCGAGAAAGATTTCACCTATGAGAAATCCGGTAAATCCAAATGAAATTCCTATTATCGTAAATCCGGTTAAAGATATAATTAGTCCGTATAGCAAGGATCTCTTTCGTCCGAATTTATCAGAGATATATCCAGTGGGGATTTCAAATACAGCTATCATTATTGAACTTACAGCCTGGATCAGAAACAGATCCTTCATTGTAAGACCGTACTTAAAATAATATATAGCTACGATGGGGACTGGGAACATTAACCATCGACATATCTGAATTATGTAGAGCTTATTTATGTTTGAATTTAAGGTCATAGTTCTGAGATGATAATCTATTTATAAATGATGGCATCCCGATCAGGACCTACTGAAATATATTTTACAGGATAACCAAGTTGAGATTCAATAAATGAGACATATTCCTTTGCTTCTATAGGCAGGTCATCATACTTTCTTACAGCTGATATATTTCGATTCCATCCTTTTAGTTTTTTTATAACAGGTGTTGCTTTATTCAAGATACAAGATCCTGGAAAATCATTTATAATCTGACCATCAACACTATAAGCAACACATACAGGAATTTCCTCTAAATAACCAAGTACATCAAGCAAAGTTAAAGCAACTTCATTCGTTCCTTGGATCATACAACCGTATTTTGTAGCGACAACATCGAACCATCCGACCCTTCTTGCTCTACCTGTTGTTGCACCGTATTCACCACAGTCACCACCGAGTTCTCTAAGTTCGTCAGCTTCAGAGTCAAAGATCTCAGAAACAAAAGTTCCTGCACCAACACAAGTGGAATATGCTTTGACAACTGTGACAACTTTTTCAATTCTACATGCAGGAATTCCTGCTCCTACAGAAGCGAATCCTGACAAGGTAGAAGAGGAAGTTGTAAAAGGATAAATACCATGATCAGGATCTTTTAATGCTCCTAGCTGAGCTTCCATCAAGATGGTCTTGTTGTTCTCCAAAGCAAAATTCAATTCTTTCGAAGTGTCAGTTATAAATGGAGCAATTTTCATTCTCAGATCATAAAGATAATCATAAATTTCTTCAGCTATTAACAGTGGTTTATTATAATATCTTTCAAGTAAAATATTTTTTTTCGCTATATTTGTTTTTATTTTTTTAAGTAAAGTTTTTTCTTCGAAAAGATCTGAGATGCGAATTCCAATTTTATAGTATTTATCTGCATAAAACGGAGCAATTCCAGATTCCGTTGACCCAAACTTTTCCTCACCTAATTTTTCCTCTTCGTACTTATCCAGAAGAATATGATGAGGTAGAACCAGTTGAATTTTATCAGAAATGATGATCTTAGGTTTTGGTACACCTCTATCCAGCAAGTCATTGAATTCATCAAGAAAAGCTTCAATGTTCAATGCCACTCCGGTTCCAAGTACATTAATGCATTTTTTATAAAACACACCTGAAGGCAGAAGATGAAGTTGGAATTTTCCGAATGAGTTAATTATGGTATGTCCAGCATTATTTCCGCCTTGAAACCGTACTACATAATCAGCTTCTTTTGCTAATAGATCGGTCATTTTGCCTTTACCTTCATCTCCCCAGTTTCCTCCAACTATTGCTGTGACTGACATAATGTATTCTCCTAAATTTAATTAAAATTCAAAATACTTTCACTGTTACGATCCAATATAATGCAATTAATAATATAAGTAAAATTACTATTAATTATACTTGATATAAGGTGTGCTTATGTGTATAATGTTTTAAAAGGAGGTAGTTAATGAATATAAATTTTGAATTGTATAAAGTTTTCTATCAAATTGCTAAGGAAGGAAAAATATCTGCTGCATCAAAAAAACTGTTTGTAACTCAGCCTGCAGTTAGTCAATCGATAAAACAACTGGAAGAAAGGTTAGGGGGAAAACTATTTTTCAGAACACCCAAAGGAATGAAGTTAACAGTTGAAGGAAAAATGTTATTCAGCTATATCGAAAAAGCTTATGACCTTATAAAAACAGGTGAAATGAAATTTGAAGAAATGAATACTTTAGAATACGGAGAGATAAATATTGGAGCAAGTGATACTTTATGTTCTCATTATTTACTACCGTACCTGGAAGAATTTCATAAAAAATTCCCGAAAATTAAAATTAAAATAACAAACAGAACTACTTACGAGATCATAAATTTATTAAAGAATGGAAGCGTCGATCTTGGAGTACTGAACATGCCTGTTGAAGATGACAATCAACTGAATATTACTGAATCTTTAACTATTGAAGACTGTTTTATTTACGGAAAGAAATATTCTTCTTTTTTTAAGGATAAAGTATCTCTGAAAAAGTTAAACCGATTTCCAATAATTCTTTTAGAAAAAGGCAGCAGTACAAGAAATTTTATTGATAATATATTTATAGACAAAAAATTAAAACTTGAACCCGAAATTGAGCTTGGAAGTAACGATCTGCTGGTTAAATTTGCAAAGATCGGTTTAGGGATCTCATTTGTAAGCAAGAGTTCAATAAAAAATGAGCTGAATGACGGTGATATCTTTGAAGTGAAACTAAAAGAAAAAATCCCTAAAAGAAAAATTGGAATCGCTACTCTGAAAGGAGTCTTTTTATCTCCTGCAGGTCAGGAGTTTCTTGCATTTTTACAGGGAGTGTGACTTTATCCATTAAAATGATTCTTTAATTTTTGAATGTACTCATTCACTTCTTTCATATTCTCTTCAGTATTCATGTTATCTCTTGCATAAGAACAGTTCTTTCTGGCATTGGCGATTCCTTTTTCCATCCAGTTGCACATAGGCAGTAACCACATATGAAAATGAACAGAATCCTCTTCCTGTATCAGATAAACATTCTTAATACTTAAGACATCTCTCATAGCTTTACGAACTTCAAATAAAAATGTACTGTATTCTTTATGTTCTTCTTCTGTGAATTCACCTACACTTGTTATATGCCTTTTAGATTGTATTACCATAAATCCGGGAATTGGAATTTTCCAATCTTGTATTACATTAAAGTTCTTAGATTCATGGATAAATCCACCGTTTATTTTAAACGAACCGTCTTGAACTTGACAACCGATACATTTATTTGCCATATTTTTACCATTCCTTTAATTTAAATAAATATTCTTCCTTATTTAGATATTTTTGACTATAACCAAAATACCTATCAATATTGTCCTCTATCCAAGTCCTAGATTTTTCATTATGAACTATGAAAGAAAATGTTCCAATCATTGCTATTAGAAATAAAGCTTCAATTTCCTGCTTGTAGTTTTTAGATAAAGGACGAATACTCTTATAACCACTCAGAAAAGAATCAAAGAATTTCGGTGGCATACTTGAGAACGCAATCGAAATATCCCAGTTAAAATTCCCGATTCTAGAAAAAGAGAAATCGATAGCTCTAACTTCGTTTTTAAATAACAGTAAATTTCCCCTGTTAAAATCAGCATGCATTAAGCCATAGTGATCTTTATTAGGAGTAAGTAATTTTGACGCAACTATCTTATCTACTGAATCATGAAAACTTTTAAGAATATTATCTGTTATAAGATCTGAGTTTACTCCGGTTACAATATTCTTAAGATAGAGCCTAAAATATTCTTCATCCAAAAAAGGTCTTTCAAAACCTTCAGGTTTTACCCAGTTTATAGAATGTTCGTGCATCTTTGCCTGTAGAACTCCAGTATTAAATGCTGTTATTTTATTGACTTTTTCTCTGTTTTTATAACATTCGCCTTCAATCCAACTGAGTAGTACACAATTAACTTCTTTATTTAACTCATTGTTATAGATCTTGGTCACTAAATCATTATTCATATTTCTTATCGGTTTCTGGAAAACCATGTCAGTATCTTCGCTTAAAGCATTTAACCATTCTAACTCAGAAGATATCACATTATAATCCTGTCTTGAATCAACCAATCCAATATGTAAAGGTGAATAAATTTTCAACAAGTATGTTTTTTCATTAGTAATCACTTTAAAAGTAATTGTTTCGCTATGTTGTATATATTCGATCTTATATTCACTATCGAAATAACAGGATAACGCATCATTAGCCAATATCTGAAAATAATCTTTATAGCTACTCATCTCGCTCTCCCATTTCTGTAAAATTCTTTTTTCTACCTCAGCACTTAGACCAACTTTCATCTCTCTGTCTTTCGGTAATCCCTGATGCCAAATTATCGTATCAAGAATAGTAGAACTCAAAGGTCTGAAAGTAAGTTCAGCATCGATAGCTTTTCTACAGTCAATCTGTTCAATTCCAACCCACTCCCCTGTTGCTTCAAGCATAGGTAAACTAGCTTTATGTTCATTTAAACTTTCTTCAAGGAATTGTTCTGGTACTTTTATAAATTCACTATCCAGATCCAATGGAGTAAATGAAGAACATTGATCTATAAATCTCTGAAAAGTAAGTTTCATCTCAGGTCCAGTTGCATTGAAATTACCTGTTTGCTTATTCTCTGCCATTTTAACAGTGAAATCAGCAAGATCTCTGACATCTATGAACTGAACAGGGTAAAATGTATTTTCAGGGATCAAAATATTGAATCCTTTCTGTATTCTAACCGGCCAGTATGTGAATCTGTCTGTGTAGTCATCTGGACCAACGATCAATCCAGGACGGATGATTAAATTATTCTCAGGGAAATGTTTTAGAACTCTTTCTTCACAATGAGTTTTTAAAGCTCCGTAAGTCTCATTATTCAGAGTTTCGTCCGATTGGTCTTCCAATGTAGCCAAAGGAGATTCTTCTGTAATACCGATCTCAGAGAAGTCTTTATAAACGGAGATAGTTGAAATAAAGACATACAAATCTACATTATCTTTAAGAACTTCAGCAGACTTTTCTACAATTCTTGGAATATATCCACAAGTATCGATAACAACATCCCACTTCCTACCTTTCAAAGCTTCCAGCTCAGAGTCGCGATCACCCACAATTTTTTCCACATTAGGATAAAGTTCAGGATGATTTCCCCTGTTGAATAAAGTAACTTCATGACCGTTCCTCAAAGCACTCTCAACAATGTGCTTACCGAGAAATAATGTGCCGCCTAATATTAAAATTTTCATTTTGTTGTCCTAAAGTTTAAAATTCATCCATAAAATTGTCTTTATTTATAAGTTTCACACCGGTATCGGGATAAGCCTTAGAAAACGCTAACGGAATCCTGAATTTATCT
>JAQICF010000128.1 GCA_027858795.1 Candidatus Delongbacteria bacterium
CCTCCCTCTACCATTTTGCTGACCTCAGCAAATTGGTCATTTATCTCATATCCACTATTCTTACATGCAAGCTTTGCTCGGTCTAACACTTTGACAAAATTTCGCCATTGAACATACTCAAGTGTATTTGAAAGTTCACGGGCGTACCAGAATTCATTTCCATCATCTGAAATATGCTTGATACTTTCGAAAGGTTTGTACTCTTTCGCTATTAAGTTACTCATTTTGTTTCTCCTAGTTTTATTCCTCTTTTTTATTGTTTAAGAGGAATATAAACAACGCACTAGGTCATATAGTGACCCTTTGGTACTTTTCTTTCAATTTACCTCCGACATTCTGAACTTGATTCAGAATCTTTCTTTTTAAAAGAGGGGACGGTTTGAAACCGTCCCCTACGGTTCTTGGTGTTCTTGTGTATTACGTCAGACTCACTGGCTTTTGCCAGACAAGGGGATACATCCCCTTGTTGAGTCTGCCCTAATACCCCTTCGAATACTCATTCAACTTCTTGACAGGATTTTTAAATGCTTTGTACATCCTCTCTGATGCATCAACAAGAAACTTTATCATTTTACTCCAATCGTCCTTATCGAAAACATTTACACCTGTTAGTACGGATTTAATTCTACAAGTAACTTTATCATCCTTTCTTTCCCATTCAAGTTCATCCCCGAAAGCTTGTATTTATTGATGTTGATTTAACAATATAAGTATTAAAAGCTGAATTAGAAATTAGAAATTCAGTAATGATCTATCCATTTTCGAAAACCCGAACAACTTCTTCCCGAGATCTTTTATAGATGCTCCAATGTGATACACTTCCTTATCATCAATTATTATAAATCTATCATGTGCTTTTTTATATATTTTGACCTCAATCGGGAAATATTGTTTCTCGAACTTATCAATATCAAATTTCAAGTTACTAGAAATTGACTTGGTTACAATTTTTGCTTTTACATTCTTCGGCAGCTGAGATAAATAATTCAAAATACTCTTGTCAATATAATTATCTATTATAACAACTGATTTCTTTACTTTTGAAAACAGATCTGAAATAAAAATATGCGCATCGAAGATTTCACCTTCGAAGAAAATTCCCTGTTTTGGAATATTATCATTACTTTCTAATGCTGAGAATACTTGTTCAAATTTCTTGTCATGCTCAATTAGTTTGATCTCGGTATTTTCTAGCCTTTGGATAAATAAAGCATTACTGTTAATTACCTTCCTCATTTGAACAAAAGCTCTCATAATTTCAATGCTAATTTCTATAGCTTTATCACTTGTGAGTACAGACGAAAGAGCTGCAACTCCCTGTTCAGTAAAAACATATGGATTTGAACCTCCTAAATGTTTTTTTGAAGGTATCGCATTTTGCGATACCATGAGGCTAATTTCTTTTTTATTAAGCTGGAATATAAAATCATCTGGGAATCTTTTTTTATTCCTTTTAACCTGCTCTCTTAATCTAAAAGGTTTAACTCCATATAATTCAGCCAGATCTCTATCCAACATTACTTGATACCCACGAATAGAATAAATTTTATCTTTTAAATTCAATTCATCGAATTTTTTAATTTCATTCTTTTGCATATCGTCTCCTGCGTAATTTTTTATTTATACGCAAGATACAAATAGCAAAGTGTCAAATAATGACCTTTTGGTATTTATTTTGGATTTTCTTTGTTATCCTGAATTTATTTCAGGATCTTTCTTTTAAAAAAAGGGGACGACCGTTGGGCTGTCCCCTACATTCGTGGTATTCTTGTCCATTATCGGGGAATTATCTTTTGATTTTAATTGTAAATTGTAAATTGCTTCTACCCAAACCCAGCGAATTCATGAGCCAACTTATCATTTATCATTTATCATTTATCATTTATCACTTATCACTTATCACTTATCACTTATCACTTATCACTTATCACTTATCACTCATCACTCATCACTCATCACTATCTTTTTAATTGTCCATTGTCCATTGTAAATTGATTCTCCCCAAACCCAGCGAATCCATGAGCCAACTCATCACTTATAGCTCATAGCTCATAGCTATCTTCCCCGCTTTGTAATCTTATTCTGAATTTTATTTATTTGGTACATATTGACCTCGTTCTAATATTTTATTTTTCACGAGTTTTAAATGTCATTTTATATGACACAGGAGTAATAATTACATTACCATCATTTTTTAAATCCATACCACATATTTTCCAGATTTTAGGTCTCTTTTCTAAAACTTCGTATACTACATAAATGAAATAATTTTTGTTATCTTTCAAAGTATCAAGCTCATTTTTAGTGATAAATACATCACTTTGACCAATTTTTCTTTGTGTTGATTTAACTTCAATATATTTTACACTTTTATCTAAATTGAAAGATAAAATATCATATCCTAAAGAATCATCTTCTTTTGATTTCTGCTCAACATTTTCCGCTAATTCTACTTTACCTTTTTTCTTTAAATACTCAGTTTCAGCAAGCATAACAATCTGCTCACCTCTTTCTCCGATCTTCTTATACTTCTTTGCCTGCTTTTCATAATCAGGCTTCTTTGGTTTAGTTGATTTCTTTTCTGTTTCAATATCATCCATTTCAATTAATTCAAGATTAACAAACTCAAATTTCACTTTTTCAATTGGAGTTAACTCTTTTTCATCAAACTCTTCTTTAATCAAACCAGTGTCAGGTTTACCAACATAAGTATATAGAAATTTGGCGAACTCAAAATTAGTCCAACTTTTCATCACTCCATCAGAATTTTTATATTTCAACAATAGTTTGTTTTTTTCGGTTTCAGATCTTGATCTGGTTGTTAGTCCGAATGCAATTATAAAGAAATCTAAATGCTTGTAATAATATACATTTATAAATTTTTCAGGATGATATAATGCTAGAATTTTCCCTTTGAACATTGGAGAAATAGGATTCTTCTTTAAAATTTCTATATCATCTGGATTTTCTATTAATTGTTTTATTGCTAATTTGACATTTTCAAATGCTTCATTGTGTTCACTTCCAAATATCATTTTTCCTATACGGTACTTCTGCTTTGATTTTTCCCCTTTATAACCAAAATACACACCGAATTTACCTGCAGTACTTCCTTGAATATTCCCTAATTCATTTAATTTATTTTCTACCCAATAACAAAATGAATCTTTACTTCCCTTACCGACAACATATTCATCTAAACTTAAATTTAAAATTTTTGATGTTGAGAATTTCTTAACAAATTTATTCCTCAAACCTACTAAATATTTGATGTCTTTTTTCATTTCTTTGTTGTTTAAAAAACGAGACTGCTTAACTCTTAATTCTTGTTTATTCATTCTCTACAACCCCAATTCTTTTATAATTTCTTTTACTTCTTCAATTGATGGTACTTTTATGTGAGTTTCTCTGAATCTTTTATCCATTTCATCAATTTGATAGCTCAAATATTTTACATCTGGATATTTTTCTTTCTTACTTTCAATGAACTTTATATATCTTTCTCGAATATTTGTATAAAAGGATTCTTCTTTCAAAGCCATAGTATGTAATGCACCTGTAATTATTTTATCTAGAGTATAGAAAGGTTCAATTTTAATTATCTTTCTATAACTCATCTCTAACAATTCAAACAATTTGGGTATAAATATATAATTTTCAATACTTTTGAAACAATCAGTGACATCTAGTTGTAATTGATTAATATCATCTTGATTTATATAGTGTATAAAATATTCAATTCCTTTGATTTCCTGTAATTTAATTAAATAATGGGCTGCCTTTAATCGCAGATTTCTATCTTTTGCTTCTTCTAATACTTTTACCAAAAATTCAGCTAGTGGAATTTCATTTTTGAAAGTAATTAATTTATCTACAATACCCCAATTAATACTACTAGATGATTTGAGTAATTTAAACAGACCAATATAATCTTCCGTAGCTTCATAATACATATCTACCAAATTTTTTATTTCATAGTCAGGCAATCTGTTTAATTTAATTTCATCAAATATGTAATGATATTCCTCTTGCATTTCGTTATTAATAACGATTTTGAAATGATTCATTAAAACAACAAAGACAGATATACCTTCTCGAAGATTTGATCTTATCCTTTCCTTAACAAGATCAAGTGGTAATTTGCTTACTAAATCATCAATACCGGCAAATTCGGTACCAACAACATAATCAAATGACAACATATCTAGTAAGACTTCTCTTGGAAACTCAATATGTAATTTCTTGTAAAAATACCATAAATATATTGCAAATTCATTATAGTGAACTTGTGCATCGCCTTGAATAAGTGATTTCTTAAAGTTTATATCTTTTAATTTCGCAATACACCAATCATTAATAAATTTCATATGATTATGATTTAAGCTTAGATCTTTAAAACTTAATAATTGTTTATAAATTTTATTGATTATATATTTGTTTACTTTTTCTTCAACTTCAAACCAATCACTTACAATGTGTTTATTTATTCTGCCATTAATATCAGCAAACATATTCAAAAGATTTGTTACTAAATCACAATTTGATTTTTCAAACTCAAAATTGTTCCAATAATCTTTTTGGGCTTTAAATACATCATTTTTATATATATCATCTACCTCATATTTTTCAAAGAATTCTAAGGTAATTTGTTTCAATTCTTGGTTATCAAACAACAAATCGAATTCGCCCTGTTGTTTTATTTTTTTTATTGAGTCATAGTCCTTAACAACTGGTTTAATCAATTCAATATCTAGTTTATCTTTAATTTGCTCTTTAAATTCCTCAGAAATTGATTCATTGATTCTTAAAAGGTTATGGTAAATTAACTTTATATGACCTTCATTAAGCTTAGTATTATATTTATCTATGATAATGTTAAAATTTGAATTATCTAAAAGCTCACAAATAAAATCGTATTGAGTATAAATATTTAGAGTTTCTTGAGTTATAATTAATTCTAGAGCTTCTGTTTTTGTTCCTGTTTTTTCAAAAAAACTGATAAGTTCTTTTAAATTTTTATGACCATACTCCATACCTTTTTTTAGGTACACATCAAGTATATTTTCAAAAATGCTTGTATCATTATTATAAATATCAATAGATTTTTGGATTATTGATTTTATCAATTCATCAAAATAAATCATATTTCTGGAAGAGTAATCTGCAAAAAAATGCTTTAATAATTCCTTGATACTCTTAGATTCCTTTAGTAGAAGAAGACTGTTGTGCAATGACACATCCTCATCAATAAGATTTATGTCTTCTCTATCTGGATCACCTTTTGTTTTTAATATTCGAAGTCCATCAATTAAATATTTAAAATACTTATCGACATAATCAGTTTTAGATAAAAATCTATAAACTGATGTTCTGACATATTCATTCTTATATTCTTTTATATAATTGAATATTTTTTCAAATATGTCTCCAGAAGTTATCTCTTGTCGCTTGAAGACAGTAATTACATTTTGCACTATATTTTTGTCTTCTATATTACTTCCCAATTTTTCAAATAGAATAGGAATTATCTGTTCTTTTTGTTCATCATTGAGATTTTTAAAATAACCGAGTAATATTAATGAATTTATAAAAACAATTTTTGAATTTGTAGGTGTTTGTAATTCCGATATTAGATATTTATAAGTCTCTAATGATTCTCCAAATTCTGCAACTTCTTCGTTATGATAAGAATTTGAATAAATCCAAATATCTTTCTTTTTAAAATCATTGAAAATATGCTTAAATATTAATTCCCTTGTTTTAATTGAGATTTTATCTTTATCAAGTTTAATTAGAGGAAGTTGATTATGCTCGCATAAATATTTTGTTATTTCTTCAAGTAATTTATTGTCACTTTTTAATAATTGGTAAATATAACTTACAACTCTTATGAGTTGTGGATTTGCATATTTATTTTCAGTAAATAAGTATTTTTTTATGTCATCAAATTCCAGATCAACAAGTATTTTTGCTACAAAATAATCCTTTTTATTCTTGTTAAAAACAAGTTTGTTATCATCACAATTCAAATAATCCATTGACAACAAACAGCCCAACTCATTTTTATCTACTAATTGTTCAAACTCTGTTAAATTTAATGTATCGTTAAATAAAACGAAAATAAATGCTGCTTTCTTCGCTATCTTAAATGATTTATCTAATAATTCTTCTTTTATTTCTTCTTCAAAAGGTTCAATCTCCACTATAGGTGTCTCAGCATTCCTTAACTCATTTTGAGTAATTAGTATAAGATTACTTATTTTTTCTCTAAATTGTTCTATAGAAGTAAACTTATTAATCCAATTCAGAGTTTTTGGTTCCTTTATTTTATCTATAAATTTGCTTAACTTTAGAAGTTGCTCCGCTTCTTTATTCATATTATCTGGATTAACTTCTAGATTATAATTTTTAAAGAACAAATAAATCTTGGGTGCATTAGATTTTTCATTTTCATTTAAAGCAATATCAAATTCTTCTTCACTACCTGATTCATTAGGCTCTCCTGTACTACTATTAATTGAACCTGGGGCAGAACCCATTCTTTTCCACCATAAGCCAATATAAATATCATACTTCCCTATGAATTCATTTACTTGAGCTTGATTACGTGCATTATAATGACCTACATGATCTCTCCAATCTTTAACATAAAATCGTATACCATCATATCCAACATTAGATTTTGTTATTGTATTGCATATTGTAATTATTTCTCTTTTTTCACTTTCTACATCACCTGGGCATGATACAAATATTGAAACATCTCTTACATTTTCCATTACATATTCCTACTTTTTTAATTTATCCTTATAGTATTTCCCTACACTCTCCCCTCTACTATCCCTACTTCTTACTCGCTCAGCCCATACAGCTCATAAACCATTCCATCAATCTCTTTATCAGTCTTAGCAATATCTTCTTGAAGACTATTAATCAGATTCTTATAGCCATTAAAAAATCTTACTCCACCCCCACCTTATCAATCTCTTTCATAATCCTATCAGTTTCAGTCAGTGCAACTATAATCTTTTGATAGTGCTTTATATCTTCATAACTCAGTTCCCTTCCCTTACGGTCTTTAAGCCATTTCTGAGCCGGTTGATAACCACCTATATAAAACTCCCAAGCGACTAAAGGAACATTGTCAAAATACTGCGTATCATTGATATAAACTTTATTACCAATGTCTTTAGCTTCAATATATCCAATAGGAATTTTCTTATTCGTAATAACATAGTCAGGATTCCCGCAATCAGTAACATTTGCAGGTTCATTTGTTATTGTTACACCCTTTACAAGTTCCCTAATCAAAGATTCAAGATCCCCACGATAAGAATGCTCTCTAGATATACCGGATTTATAACGAGTGTTTAAACTTTCAAGATATTGTCTAATAGTCATAGTTTGTTTCTCTTAATTATTTTTTTGATCCACTTGTCGCAGTCACGCAGTAAAAGTTATAATAACTAAATATGTGATTTATTTAACAAAGTTAAAGTACATATAATTTCATAAATTCACAAATGCTATAATTAAAAAAGGGCAGTAAAAAAACTGCCCTATGGTGTGGTATGTTGTTGCACTGGCTATGCCAGACAAGGGGATATATCCCCTTGTTGCAACTACTGTTTACCTATTCATTTGTACAGAACGCGTCTCTACATCCTCTTCCTTCGTTACACCAGTCGCTGTCACACAATAGAACTTTTTAAGCTCACTTGTTACGGTAAACCATTGTGTATCATTCACTGTTCCTTCATATTTCCACCCTGTTGGAAAAACTGCATACGGATCATCCGTACTATAAACATTGTAAACTTCCCCTTTTTCCGCATCTTTAACATTATTCCAAGTAAGAGTCACTAAGTTGCCTTCTATGTTTACTTCAATAGGAGACGGTACTGAATATGTCGGATTGAAAATAAAGCTGGAAGGTTCAGCAGGATATCTGCTCGTTCTGTAAATGTAATTCGGCTTTACTCTCCAATAGTATCTTGTATTACTAACCAGACTGTCAAAGATTGTGAGTTCGTTTAGTGCAATATCAAAATAGGTAGTAGTCCCTTTTGTAATACAGCTTTTTTTATCTAACAATACCGTTTCTTCAAATGGGCTTCCAAAATTGGCATCATCATCAATTTGTAAATTATAATCAATTATCGAATCTTCAAATACATATTCCCAAGAAAGTGGGTCATCTGCTCCCATTTCATTGAAAGTTATTAGCTTTAGATCCATTGAAAGAAATGTTGTATCTGCACTTGCAAATTCTGATCCTGCATAACAATTATCAATAGCTTGAACTTTCCACGAAATAATTTTTTCCGGTTCCTGCGGTAATAGTTTTTTTACGACTCTTGAGATATAAGAACAATTCTGCCCAGCATTACCTATTGCAACGATCTTTCTGAATCCTGTACTATCTGCCATAGCTGGCGTAGTATTAACATCATTTATAATAAGATTTATATTATATGTTAAACCATCTTGATGAGTCTCAGAATCAGTTGCTTTATCCCAACTGAATGATGTATGACCATCTATATCAAACAAGGATAAATTAGTTGGTAAATTTGGAGCCGTATTAGCTATCAAAGAATTATTTTTATATATTTTGGATATTTCATTTTCTGATAATCCAGTCAATAAAATATCAAGATCCCCATCATTATCATAATCTCCCCATGCGACAGAACCCTTATCAACTCCAGGTAATTCTGCACTTGTTTCTGTAAATATACCCGTATCATTACGATATATTTTTGAAATTCTATATGGTGCTGTACCTGTATAACCAGTCAATAAAATATCGATATCACCATCATTGTCATAATCTCCCCAGGCTAATGAACTATAAGCAACTCCTGTTAATCCTGCATTTATATCGGTGAAACTACCAGAATCATTACGATATACCTTTGAAACTTTATCGAATGTATGATCTATCCCAGCTAACAATATATCAAGATCACCGTCGTTGTCATAATCACCCCAGGCGACTGAACTTCCCCAAACATCTGTTAATCTTGCATTTATATCAGTAAATACTCCTGAATTATTCTGATATATTTTTGTAGCAGGATCTTGTTGAGGAAAAACAATTGGATCACCTGCTAATAATATATCAAGATCGCCATCATTATCATAATCGCCCCAGGCAACGGAGCCTCTACTAGCACCTGTTAATCCTGCATTTATCTTGGTAAATACTCCTGAATCATTTCGATAGATATATGTACGTGAATCACTTATTGAAATTAAACCTGCTAATAATATATCAAGATCACCATCATTATCGTAATCACCCCAGGCTACTGAACTTTCATAAACTCCTGTCAATCCGGCATTGATGTCGGTAAAGACACCAAAATCATTGCGGTAGATTCTTGAACTACCATTCCATGAACTATCATAACCGGTTAATAGAATATCAAGATCACCGTCATTGTCATAATCTCCCCAGGCAACTGAACTAGCGGATACTCCCCTTAATCCTGCATTTATATCTGTAAATACTCCCGAATCATTACGATAAATCTTTGAATATCCAAGATAATCCTTACCTGTCATTAAAATATCAAGATCACCGTCATTATCATAATCTCCCCAGGCGACTGAGCCGTAACGAACACCAGTCAAACCGGCGTTTATATCTGTAAAAAAGTTCAGAGATCTAAAATTCCATTCTTCTTTATTGATAATTCCATAAAAATATACACTGTCAATTCTCATAAAAGCTGTACTGTCTATCAAGACATAGTAATCAGTTTGTAATTCTAAGTCATTCATAAGCTCAATTTGCACAACACTGTCTATTATATTTGTATTAATCGCAGGTATTGTTTCTACTATTGAATCATCCACAGACTTTCTCAATTCAATATTACCTGTTCCGGCAAAAATATTTTTACTGAAATTCAGAATCAAATCAGAATCTAAAGCAATATTTACTGAGTTATCAACCGGCAAAGTACTTAAAAGCAACCTCTTTGTAGTAAAATTCCATACTTCTTTATCAAAAATACCATCAAAATAATTTTCGTTTCCATCATTAAAAGCCAAGCTGTCTATTAGGACATAGTAATCAGTATAGAATTCTAAGTCGTTTGTAAGATCAATTTGAACAACACTGTCTGTTATGCTTGTATTGATCGCAGGAATTGTTTCTACTAGTGAATCATCTTCAGATTTTCTCAATTCAATATTACCTGTACCGGCGTAAGTAGTTGTACTAAAAGCTATTGTCAGGTCGGTATCTAAAGGTACATTCACCATGTTATCGTCAGGATCGAATTCAATTTTTTCTGACAAAATAATACCCGAATCAACCCAATCCTCCTCTTCCATATTAACAAGTGTTCCGCTGTTCAAACCCACACAATCTGAAAGAACTGACCCTGTACTATCGTTAAACTGCCAATATGAAACAAGTCCATCTTCCGTTCCTGAAAGAGGTATATACATATTATCCTGTATTTCCTCGGCTGACCTTGCAACATTCCAAAACCGTACTTCATCCATTTTTCCTGGAAAAAACTGTCCCCCACTTGTTCCTGAAGCAATCACTTTTTCACTTGAATTGTCTATGAATTCATAAGGATCATCTGATGTTAATGTTTGCTCTACTCCGTTCACATAAATTTTATGCGTACCTGCACCAGAACCAGATCTTGTATAAACAATGTGATTCCATTCATTTTCTGCTATAGCATTTTCCTCAGTTTCTGCTATATATGTACCCGATCCAGTAACCGCAACTCTACCTACGCCACCACTTCCGGTACCAACCTCAAGCTGAAAGGCACCTGCAGTATTATCTTTCCTTGTAGAGAAAACACCATACCTCGAAGATAAATCGCTTGGGTTCACCCATGCTTCGATCGTAAGAACATTTCCTACATTTAAGCTTGTATCGTTGCCGACATTCACATACTCATCCACTGCGTCGAATTGTAACGCTGTTCCGGGAATTGTATCAATTGCAAATAATTGAATTGTACTTAAAATAAGTGCAATTATTAATAGTTTTACCGTTTTCACTGGTTTCTCCACTTATTTAAATTATTTTATTATTTCAAACTTGATTCTGAATCTTTCACTGCATCTTTTCCTTCCGTTTTCACAGCACTTGTCGCAGTTACGCAATAAAATTTCTTCATCTCACTTGTCTTAACGGTCCATTCAGTACTGTTCACTGTTGCCTCAAAATTCCAACCCATAGGAAATTCCGCATAAGGTTCATCTGTGCTGTAAACATTATAAACTTTACCTTTCTCTGCATTCTTTTCAATATCCCAAGAAAGCGTTACAAACTCACCCATCACTTCAATATGTACAGGTGAAGGTATTGAATATGTCGGATTGTAAATAAAGCTTGGTATTGCCTCCGCATATCGACTTTCTATTAGAAAATAATTCGGTTTCACTCTCCAATAGTATCTTGTATTATTTACAAGACTGTCAAAATCAGTTAGTTCGTTCAATGCAATATTATAATTTATAAGCTTGGAGTCTTTCTCCTTGTTTAATGTAATAATTTCTTCGAACGGTGTTGAAAAATTAATATCTTCATCAAGCTGTAGCTGGTAATTGGATATAGAATCGGGAAATACATACTCCCATGTCAGCAAATCATCGGCTTCCATTTCATCCGAAGTTATCAGTTCTAGATCCCTTGAAGTAAATGTTGTATCCATACTTTCAGAAAATTCCGATCCAGCAAAACAATGATCAATAGCCTGTACTTTCCAAGAAATATTCTTTGATCCTTCTTCTTGAGGCAAAATAAAATTTTCAACATCAATATTATAAAAATCATTCTGCGAAGAATTTCCTATTGAAACGATTTTTCTATAACCTGTACTTGTGTCTGACGAAGAAGTTACAATTGTACTATCAGTAATAACTTCTACGTTATAGCTTAATCCATTTTGGGGCGTTTCATTATCTACAGCTTTATCCCAACTTAAGGTTATATAATTCTTGACTAAATTGTATTTTAAATTCACCGGAGAAGCAGGTTTTGTATTTGAAATTTCTGAATCATTCCTGTAAATCTTTGAAGTATACGTTCCAGTCAACAATATATCAAGGTCGCCGTCATTATCATAATCTCCCCAAGCTACAGAAGCATCATCAGCCCCAAATAATCCTGCTTCAATATCCGTGAATACACCCGCATCATTACGGTGGATATTAGAAATATATACACCACCTGCATTACCAGTCAACAAAATATCAAGATCCCCATCATTATCATAATCTCCCCAAGCTACTGAACTTAAAATAACTCCAGGCAATCCTGCACCAATATCTACAAAATTACCCGCATCATTTCGGTAAATATTAGAAATAGTATCATCAGAACCAGTTAGAGAGCCCATTCTACCAGTCAACAAAATATCCAGGTCCCCGTCATTGTCATAATCTCCCCAAGCTACTGAACTTCCGTGAACTCCTGTTAATCCTGCATTTATATCTGTAAATACACCCGCATCATTTTTGTATATTTTTGAAATACTTTGCCATGCTTCATCCAAATAACAACCTGTCAATAGTATATCAAGATCACCGTCATTATCATAATCTCCCCAGGCAACTGAACTATACCAAACTCCAGTAAGTATCGCTTCTATATCTGTAAAACTACCTGAATCATTACGATATATTTTTGAGATATAACCTGCATTGTATCCTGTCAACAATATATCTAGATCACCGTCATTATCATAATCCCCCCATGCTACTGAGCCTTCATCAACTTCCGGAATTCCTGCACCGATATCTGTAAAACTACCCGAATCATTACGGTATATCTTTGAATTTCTATAACCTGTCAATAGTATATCAAGATCACCGTCATTATCATAATCTCCCCAAGCTACTGAGCTTGCCAGCACACCCGGTAATCCTGCGTTAATGTCTATGAATTGATTTACAGAATTAAAATTCCATGTTGTACTGTCATAAATACCTCCGAAATAAATACTATCAGAATCCATAAAAGCTAAGCTATCAATTGTAACATAGTAATCAGTATTCCATCCAAAATCATTCACAAGATCAATAGTAACTGTTGAATCAGTTATTGTTGTGGATACTGCCGGAATTGTTTCAACTACTGAATCGTCTGAAGTTTTATAAATCGTAATATTCCCAGAACCCGCCTGCATTACTGCATCAAATTTTATTGCAAGATCATTTTCTAAGCCTACATTAACAGAATTATCCTCTGGTGTAAAATCCACAACTATAGGATAAATTGAATTGACCCAGTCTTCGTCTTCCATATTTATCAGTATCCCATCATTACTACCTGCACTATCACCTGCAATAGTACCACTTCCTTCTTCAAATTTATAATATGCTACAAGACCTGTTTCAGATCCCGTAAGAGAATTATACATATTAGCCTGTAAATCTGATTGAGTTAGTGGTATATTCCAAAGACGAACTTCATCCATTTTACCATCTACAGGATAAGTTGTGCCACTTTCACTCATTCCAATATTCAATTTGTTAGAATTTTGAGTAAATGCTCCTGTAACAGCTGTTGAATCCATCACTTGACCATTTATATAGTGTTTTGTCTGAGAGCCATCATAAGTAATAGCTACATGATACCATGTTTGAGGTTGTACATCATTCCATTGGTAATCGCTATAAGGAATGGAACAACCACTATGATAGAACCTGAGAGATTTTACAGGTCCATCAGTGCATAACATCAAACCAAAAGCACTCTCAAAGCTGTCTTTACCAATAAAACACTGCCAGTCAAATCCATCTGTTGTTCTATCAACCTGATTAAAATTTACCCAGTACTCAAAAGTCATTGAAGTTGTAAGATTAAGACTTGCGTCGTGCGGTACTTCTACATAATCATCCACTCCGTCAAAATCCAGACAGGTATTTGCGTGTAACGGTAAAAGCATTGCTGCAAAAACAAATGCAACAATTGTCATTTTTCTTAGAATTTTCATACTGAACACTCCATAATTAACTTAAGTATATGATATCATAACACCCTATTTGTTTTTCACGGGTGAATGTTGATTCACCCCTTCAGTCGTTTTCACCCCACTCGTCGCAGTTACGCAATAGAACTTCTTCAGATCAGTTGTCCTCGTGATCCATTCTGTAGTAGGTAATCCCTCAATTTCTAGATTCCATCCATCAGGGAAAATTGAATGCGGATCATCTGAGCTGTAAACATTGTAAACTTCACCTTTCTCTGCATCCTTTTCAATATTCCAGCTAAGTGTAACATATTCTCCATCGACAGCAATATTCACTGGTGAAGGTGCTAGATAAGTCAGATTATAAATGAATGAATCTGGAAAGCTTCTGAAACCTGTAGCAACATTTGGATTGACATGTTCTGGTTTAACTCTCCAGTAATATTTTTCGTTATCTTCAAGGCTGTCTATAACGCCCAGTGACAGCAGATCAATACCGAAATAAGCTGTTTTGTTATCTTTTTTCCCTGAGAAAGATGTTTCAAAGCAATCTGTGAATAAACTGTCGTAGCTCATCTGAAGGGTGTAGGATGCGATCGAGTCCGATGGCATTACATATTCCCAAGTAAGTGCATCCGTAGCGATCATGGTTTCTTTTGGGACAGTTATCAGGTTTCTGTTTATAATAGTATCGTTCTTTGACGCAAAAACAGAACCTGCAAAGCAGTTGTCTATAGCCTGGACTTTCCAATTCAAGTTAAATAACTGCTGCGGTATCGTCTCCACAGGTGCTTCTATATCCAAAGTCCATGAAGTATTCTGTTGAATGTTCCCCATTGATGCAAGTCTTCTATAACCTGTCGTATAGTCTGATGAAGCAGTTTTAATTATATCATCTTCTATATCAAGGTCAATATTATAAGTTAACCCTAGAGCTGGAGTTTCTGCGTCAGTTGCAGGATCAAAATTGAAATACAATCCATTTTGGTCTTGAGTAAATTCAAGATTTAATGGCGAATTTGGTATTGTATTCTGTATTATTGAATTATTTCTATAAATTTTTGAAATGAAACCTGCTCCTGTATCTCCAGACAACAAAATATCAAGATCACCGTCATTATCATAATCACCCCAGGAAGCTGAACATTCAGTAACTCCTGTTAATCCTGCATTTATGTCGGTAAAGATACCTGAATCATTTCGGTATATTTTAGATAATTTAACACTTGATGTTGTATTTCCCGCTATTAAAATATCCAGATCACCGTCATTATCGTAGTCACCCCAAGCTACAGAGCCCATAGGAATTTCTGTAAATCCTGCATTGATGTCTGTGAATAAACCTGAATCATTTCTATATATCTTTGAAAAACTTACCGATCCTGTATAACCGGTTATTATAAGATCAAGATCGCCATCGCTATCATAGTCTCCCCAAGCTGCAGAACCCCATGCGGCTCTCGTTATTCCAGCATTGATATCTGAAAATGCTCCATTGTCATTTCGATAGATCTTTGAAAAAAAACCATCGCCTGTAGCGTCGTAGCCATAGGAACTTCCTGATAAAAACATATCTAGATCACCGTCGTTGTCATAATCACCCCATGCAGCTTTACCGATATTTGATCCTGTCAAACCTGCATTTATATCTAAAAATACACCTGCATCGTTGCGATAAATTTTAGTAATTTTACCTGCGCCTGTTTCTCCATTAAGAAGAATATCCAGATCACCGTCATTGTCGTAATCTCCCCAAGCTACTTGCCCCTGTATAACATTTATTAACCCCGCTTCAACCTCTATAAAATTACCAGAATCATTTCTATATAATTTCGACATAAATACATCTGGACCTAAGCTTTCTACGCCAGTGAATAATATGTCCAAATCACCATCGTTATCGTAATCTCCCCAGGCTGCGTCACCCCAAAAAAGATTCGTTAATCCAGCATTTATATCATTATAAATTCCATTTTCATTCTCATATATCTTAGAAATATAACCAGTCCCTGTATCTCCAGATAAAAAAACATCCAGATCACCATCATTATCGTAATCTCCCCATAACACTGTACCCCAATCAACCCCTGTCAATCCGGAATTCATATCTGTAAAAGGCACGAATAAAGCTGTAACTGGAATTATTTCTGATTTTATACTTTCGTTTCCAAGCGTATCGACTGAATTAATACTGTACTGATAGGTCGTATCAGGTATAACTCCAAAATGAGTGTATAAACTATCTTCAGGTCCATCTATAATAACATCGCTCAAAAATGCCCCGTCTCTATACACTTTTACTTTTTCAAGTATCTCATAATCTGAAGTATCCCAAGTAAGTTTATTGTATCCTTCTTCAGCTATAGCGGCAAAATTCTCCGGCGGATAGTAATTTGCATAAAGCTGAGTAACTTCTTCATCTGAAAGGGTTCGGTTATAAACACTAATATCATCGATCATACCGTCTACACAATAGTCATTGCTAAAAGGTTCGTGAGAACACCAAAATATTTTTGAATAAGTTAACTGCGAAATTGTTTTTGTAAATTCCTGAATATACTCACCATTCACAAAATATTTCCAAAGACCGTTATTATAAGTAAATGTGAGATTTTCCCAAGTATTGAAATTTATAGACGAAAGATTGATGGTAGTATAAGTTGCGTCCCCAATATCTCTTAAGTGAAAAAAAGGAATTCCACTTTCTATAACCAGATGTACCTTATAACCGTTATCATTGTCGTTAAGGTAGTAAGCAAAAATTGAATGGTGTTCATTGGTCTCAAGGTTTGTCCAGAAAGAAAGGGTAAAACTTGAATCAAGCATGGTCTGATCTATCGGAGTGGTAAAGTACGAACTTACACCGTCGGATAAATAAGTTGAGTCCGGGCTTCCATACCTGTCGAAGGAATAAGCAGCATCGTAATATTCAGTTCCATCTAATCCATTCCCACTTTCATCGTTAACACTGCTGTTAAATGGATAATATGCGACCAAACTGTCAGTCAATGATCTTGAATTTAGAGGAAAACTGTAAATACTACTAAATAATACACAATAAATAAATATTACTAATATCTTCTTCATAGTATTACCTCTTATTAAACGTATAAGTCTTTCTGTATAATGCAAAATACTCTAATTTTATTCATTTTACAATTACTATAAAATAAAAAAAGCCCGATTAATTATCGGGCTTAAAACATTATAAACTAAAATTTATGAAAGGGAAAATTGGGAGAAAACCGTTCTTATTGAAATTTATCAGACCCAATTGAAAATTCTTTCCTCCACCTTGAATGATGTTAATTAAACCCCATTGAAAACCTGTCATATTTTGCTTTGTGTGATTAACAAGGCCCCACTGCAATCCTTTCATATTAGCTGATACTGAATAGATCTCAGCCAATTGAATTCCTGTTGAATTTCCTTTATTGTAATTTACCCAGTTCCATTGTAAACCAGTGAAATCGTTATTTACCTGACTTACAAATCCAAAATCTAAGCCTTTTACATTGCTGCTGGCACTGTGTACAAGGTTGATCTTAACCCCCATTATACTCTCACTTTCATCTTGTACTTGTAAAGGATTTATAATGCCAATTTGAAACGGTTTTTCAGCTAGTAATATCATTGAAATTGATATTAGCGCAATCACAATTAATTTCTTCATTTTCCTCTCCTTTTAAGTTTTAGAATTTATAAGCTAAACCAATTCCAAGTACTTCTTTGTATTGAACATCCATACCAGGTGTATTCACCATACTGAAAGAAAGATTAGCACTTAAATACTCGTTTACTTTCATAGCTAATAGATTATCCCATGTAATAAATAGATTCTGAGGATCTTCGTCATAATTTGAGAAAGCTTCAAGTTTAGATTCAAAACCTATGTTCTTGAAAAGTTCCTGATTATATTTTACTCTCAAGTAACCACCTAAGTCTGACACTGTATCGACATCTTTCATGAAAAATAATTTATATGTTACAGGTGAAATGAAAGCGGTTAAGTTATCATTTGGTTTGTAATCCATACCGATCGCAAATAGCATTGTTCCAGGTGATAAGAATTCAGCAACAACCATACTATCAGGATCATTCATGTAGTAAGTTGGTGTCATCTGAGATTTAAAGTTAAACAAACCTGCGTAATACCAATCGGCAAATGCTTTTCTTCCATATTTTGATGTGATATCTAATTTATCTTCTGATTTTACCAGATCTGCACTACCCTGCTTTAAAAATCCGTAACCAAGGTCAAGATTATTTTCCCAGATATTTTTTCCATCAGAGTAATTTGCAAAAATACTTACCAAAGAGTTAACTGACATTGAATTTTCAGTACCATCTGACCAGTTTGAAGAAAATGCAGCCTGTGCAAAATTAACCGAAACAACTCCACCATACTTCCAACCAGCAGCATCTGCAGCTAATTGTTTCTTTAAAGTTCCTTCTGCTTCTGTTGTCTGTGAAAATACTGTGAATATCGCAGTGATCATTAATAATGTAATAAGTTTCTTCATTTTGTTCTCCTGTTTTTGTTTTTTACGAGACGCAATATGTTGCGTCTTTACTTATCAAGATGAACATCCATTTGTGGAAACGGAATATTAAGATCATAATCCTTGCTTCTCTTATAATATTTCTCATTTAGATCAAAGAAAACACCCCAATAATCTGCTGCATTAACCCATGCTCTTACAGCAAAATTCACTGAACTGTCACCAAGTTCTTTCAATCCTATAAAATGCGCAGGATCCTTTAATATTCTAG
>JAQICF010000017.1 GCA_027858795.1 Candidatus Delongbacteria bacterium
AGTATATGCAGGAACAGATGCATTCAATGGCAATGCCAACGCTAGAAGAATCAGAACTAATGAGAAAAACTTTTTCATATTCCCTCCTGTTAGATTGTTCTAACATTGAGGAATATTCATTCATTCCAATATATCACTGGACTTTTAAACTCTTATTTTACTCGGTATAATCCAAATAGAAATACACCATATCATGAATACAATGCGTATAGCATCATTTACAAAATACGCACTTAAAATATTAATATTAGGGATTTACGCTAATGGGAGAAGATTCAATATCTTATTTTCGATAAAAGAGATATTATTCAGAGCATTAACTCTGTTTCTTGTATTTAAATTTTTTCGATATGAAAGCAGAGCTTTTTTATAGTAATTATTAGATTTCTTAAATTTGTTTCTTTTTTCATAAAGCATTCCTATACATTTCAGAGAATCTGAAACTAAGATATGATTGGTATCATTATTGAGAAGTTTTCTTACCAGATTATAATATCTGATGCTGTCATTAAAATTATTTTTATCCAGATAAATCATCCCTAAATAATTTAGCGCTGTAGAATGATATTCAATATCTGACTTATTTGAATATAAACATACTTCCTTAAAATATCTGACCGCATTATCCAAATCATTTGAATTGTAATAACTATAGGCAAGATAAAAATAATTCCTTACAACATTGTACATATCAAAATATTTAACACATCCCTTTATCACTTCTCGATATCCTTCTATTGCATGCTTATATGATCCTGTTGTAAAGTGATAATTTCCCGTAAACTGATAAGCTTCATAAAGATAGCTGTCTTTTTTTATTAGAACTGCCAATTCTTTCATTCTTTCAATATAATTTCCCACAACCTGCTTTGTAGTTGAAGCAGTATAAGTAATAACACTTAAAAGGTTATTGATAGCTTTAGCTTCTTCAGTATATTCATTTATTTTTTCAGCGAGTTCCAATTGCTTCTTGAAGCACTTTTCAGATATTTTCATATTTCCAGAAAAGTAATAAACTACACCTTTCATATCAAGTGCTCTGCATAATTCAAGTTCGTCATTATGCGAAGTTGCCGTTCTGATATATTTATTTGAAAAAGCTAGTGCTTCCCTGTAATTCTTTCTGTTAATATACTTTCTTATATTTACACGGTAAAAATCAAAAATATGATCTTTTTTAGATCTGTCTAGGTATAATTCATTTGCCTTTGAAAAATAACGATCTGCTTCATCTCTACTGTTCTCATAAAAACAAATCAATCCAAGTAAATTATAAATATCACCATAGCTCTGAAGTTTATGCACATCAGGTGAATCAAGAATGTCTCCTATCACAGTTCTTGATCGTTTGTAATCCTTAAAATGATAATGAATTGAAAGCATTTTATACATTGAGTCAAGTTTTATAACACACCAATCGCTTTCAGCATTGTCCACTGAAGTCAAATATATCTTATTATACATTTCAAAAGCCTTATCAAAATCAAAGCTAATCCTTGCACTATCACCATATTGTTCTAACTTCAACATGGTTTCCTTTAACATTTCTGTTGAATTCAGATCTACAAGTGATTTTAAATAACCTTTACTTTCTGTACAACCTATCATCAAAGGCTGAATAAACAAAGCAATATCACAATTCAGAATCATATCTTCATAAGCCGATATCACAAGTTCCTTTTCATTATCAGTATAAGCGAGCTTATTTACTTTCCCTCTTAGAAGATGCCTATTATTTTCTACAACAAGTGGTAAGTTATATTTTGAGTAAATATTTTTTTCATAATACGAAGTGTTGCAAGCTAACTGTTTCAAATATTTCAGGTTTGTAGACACATAAGCATTTTCCATGATCAAAACATGTTCTTTCATACCCTCTATGATATGTGAAATGAAAATACACAGATTCTTTACATTTCTTTCTTTACTAAATCCAAAATATAACCGATTATTCATACAGTCGTAAATATTAAACTGGTAAGTTCTCTTTGTTGAACTTCTTTTGCTTCCTATGACCCTGAATGTAACAATAAGCTTCTGATTTGTTTTGAAATACTCTTCTTTAAATTCTTGTAGCTTTCTAGATATCAGAACTAATGAACAGTCAAGTTCAAATTCATCTTTTAGTTCAGACAGAGTGATATTAGGAGAATCAAGCCTTGACTTACCTATTTCCTTTAAGATACTTTTTGTTAATTTCTTGGGTTGCTTATCTTCCCTTTTCTTTCTTTCTAAAAGACCTTCGTATCCCTTCTTACTATACAATTTCAACCATTTACTAACTGACTTACGATTTACCTCAAAAATATAAGATGCTTTGGTAATATTTGTATGAATAGCATAATTGACTATCTTTAACTTAAAATCCGGGGTGTATTTCTTTGCTCTGCTTTTCATACTTTACTATTAGAGTTATTTATGTCTTAAAAAATATAGCTTTATATTATAATTTTCAATAATAATATTTTTGTAAACTAGTTAATTATATTACATTATAGAAGATTGCCACATAGGGTTAAAAGATATGATAACGATAACGCTGACGATCAGAAAAATAAACGCTGGCTAACATTGGCAAAACATCAATGGGTTACTTAGATTTCCGACTTAGCTCTTCCCCACTGCTTTTTGCCATATCCGTTAAGTGACATTCTAAAATCTTTTATGGTAGGCTTTCTAAAATAAATGGAAAATAAATAGCAAAAGGTCACTATTTGACACTTTGATAGTGTTATATTTAGAGTGTAACTGTTAAATATGTTTGAAGTATAGAGTAAAAAAGGATAAAATTTCTTTAGTAAAGAGCAATAAATATTAGTATATTTTTGAAATAATTTGTATGGAGTACAAG
>JAQICF010000019.1 GCA_027858795.1 Candidatus Delongbacteria bacterium
AGCTATAAGATTACTTTTAAATATGTTTTTCAAAAGACGAAAATCTAAAAAAGAAATCAATTCTAGCTATAACAATCAACCTTTGTTAGACTTATGAAAATTTTCGGGGGTTTTCAGAAGTAGGGTAATTCAGTCATTTTGCCAATGTTAGCCCTTGTTCATTTTTCTTTTTTTTAAGAGTTAGTTCTTCAATCCCTATGTGTCAATTTATTATTATTCGTATTTAAAGTAAAGAAATTATTTGACTAATTAAATCGAAATATAGAGTTCTAAATATAACAAACTGGCGTTGCACTTATTACTTGAATTTAGGCAAGAAGTTTCTTTGGCGGTCAAAAATAATAATTTTATTACTTGCATATTTATGTTTGTTTTCATTTAGTTTAGGTAAATAGAAAATATAGACACTCAAATCAATAATCTTGATTGGGGACAATGTACATCATTTAAGTTTATATCAAAAGAGGTTAACCATGAAAAAAACAATATTATTCATATTTATATCAATGATTTACCTTCTTGCAGGTTATCAATGGGGTGATCCTGTTTTGATCCACAGTCATCCGACTGCAATAATTGATGAAAATAATATGTGTATTGATAAAAATGGTACGATACATGTTGTCTGGAATGAATGGTATGAGCATAATTTAAGTCAGATATTGTATTCTTATTCACAAGATGGTGGAAATAATTGGAGCATCCCATATAATGTTTCACAGTCAGATACATCACAATTAAGTGATCCTGCAATTGCATCGGATAATAATGGAAAGCTTTATGTGGCATATGGTTGGAATTCATTAGCTTACGATATTTTAATGCTTAAAACTTTTAATGGTAGCACTTGGAGTGAACCGGTAAGATTAGATAGTAATACTTATCATTTTAGAAATAAATTTGTAGTAGATAATGATAGTAGAATTTATCATTTTTGGGAGCTTTTGGGAGTTCCATATTACAGATATATTGATATTATAGATACAGAATGGTCGTCAATAGACAGCTCAATCACAGAATTTCATTTTGAAGATATTATTGTAGATGACAATAATAATTTACATGGAACAGGATACAAATATGAGTTATCAGGTGATCCTATATATACTTCATATACATCATACAACAAATTGCTAGATACGTGGTCTGATATTGAAATAACAGATTCGGTCGGTACATTAACATCAAGTAAAGGTCAAAGGATTTGTGTATCAGATGATGGTTATATACATATGGTAACTATGGAAGAGGAAGGAAGTTATTTTTGGAAAACATTTTATCAATTTAAACACATTACTGACAGCGTTTGGAGTGTACCTGAGATGGTATATGAATCCAATTCCTATTTTAATACTGTTAATGATATTATTGCAGATTCACAAGACGAGATTCATATATTCCAACAGTATCTTGAGAATGGTGGAAATATTGATGAATTTGTAAAGTATGATTCTTTATGGAGTATGGATTCATATTCATTTGGTGAAATAAAAATAGGATCACCGATTTTTATTGAATCTAATGATCTACTAAAATTATGTTTTACAAATAGTACTGCTGCTGATTACGATCAATTGTTTTTTAATAAAGGATTATTTGTCGGAATTGAAGATAATAATAATTTGATTGAAAATAGTATTTTGTATCAGAATTATCCTAATCCATTCAATAACGCAACCATAATACCATACGAGCTGAAAGAGAACTCCGGTGTTAAGATTAATATTTATAATGCTAAAGGACAATTGGTTCAAAGTTTAGTGAATGAAAAGCAAGGCAAAGGTTCGCATTCAGTAATGTTTGAAGCGGATAAACTGAATAGTGGAATTTATTATTATAGGTTAGAAATAGATGGAATAGTTAAAGAGACTAAGAAGATGTTGTATTTGCGGTAAATTTACAATTGAGAATGAAAGTTAAAAGATACACCGTAGTGGTCAATTTTTTTCGACTCTAGAAAACGATTAAATAAAGTTAAGTAGGAGTAATCATGTTAAAGAAACTAATTCTGATTATGTTAATGTTCATAACAGTTAGCAATGTAATCAGTGCCGAAAAATATGCTGTAATAATTACAGGCGACGATGTTTTGCCAAAAGCAGATGATAATGATAAAACTTACTTTGCATGGTGCATGATACAGTATTGATGTGGGATTTGTTGGTTAGGAAGCAAGGTTTTGATCCTGATAAAGTGTATTTTTTGTATTCAGGTGGAATGGACTATCCGTTAAGAACTGGTGGAGCTAATACTCCAGATCAATACTGGATGGATTATGAGGAATATTCAGAATACGGGTATAGTTATGAACTTGAAGATTTTAAGCAACTTGTTTATTCTTCAGCTTCAAGAGAAAATATTGAAAGTCTTTTTGATTCATTATCAACGAATAATGTAATGACAGAGGATGATTTTCTGTTCGTTTCCACATTATCACATGGTGGTTATGAAGGAGCAAATACTAACGAAGGTTTAATGCTAATTTGGGATGATGACCCTGCATCTTACCCAACAATTTCAGATAACGATTTCGCTGACATTATAAGAGAAGTGCCTGCAAATAAGAAGGTCTTTTGGTTAGGACAATGTCATTCTGGTAATTTTGTTGATGATTTGGAAAGTATGATTGATGGGAGTCATAAAATAGTTAATGCTGCTTGCCTTGAAACAGAGAGTACAAGACCTTGTGATGATAAAGCATGGCCTGAGCAATCTGTTATGCAAGGAAGAGGGACAGAAATGGAACATTTGTTTGATGATGACCCATTATTCAGCTGGGTAACGCATGATGAATTTCCATTTCATATGTATACTTCAACATCAGGTGTTAGACCTTTCGCTTTTGATGATGTAAGACCTGAGATAGCAGAACACCCTTACGAATACCAAAAACCATCTGCAACTGCGGATTATGAATGGTTCAATATTATGGAAGAAACTGATAAGAATAATGATGGGGTAATATCGGTTGTTGAAAGTGAGGAATGGTATAGTGAATATAATACTAGGATTGATGAAGGATTTAGTCAAACATCAGTACCCTCTGATTTGGATAATGTAGGAGATTACACATCTTTACTGTATCCAACACTTATTTTTGATAACTATGCGGATTATCGATTAAGAGGTTTGATGGGTATTTCAGCAGACCTTGAGGTTGTGAATAAAGATTTAGTGCTAATTGACAATTCTCATACAACTTTGCTGGAAGGTCGCAAAGTTAATATTAGATCAGGATACAATTTAATTGTTAAAAGTGGTGCAGTGCTGAAATTGACTGATGCTTCAGAAATTGTGATTGAATTTGGTGGTAGTTTTATAATAGAGCCTGGAGCAATTTTTGAAATTGAGGGCAGTGCACGAATTATTGGGGACATTCAGTTAGCAGACGGTGTGAGTATCAATATATCAGAAAACTCCATTCTAAATTTTCAACTTGGGAAAGTCACAATTCAACGGAATACAGCATTAAAATTTGACAATAATTCCAAACTTATTATTGAGAACGGTACTGACTTTACAATTGCAGAAGGAGCAGTCATTGAGCTTGCCGAAGGTGCTGAAATTGTTGTGATGAATAAAGGTAAAATGATTGCTGTAGGTACAAACTTCTCATATGTTGATGCATCAGGAAATTGGGAAGGTATCACTGCAGAAGTAGGTAGTACTGTTACTTTTTCAAATACGAGTATCAGCAATGCTGTATTAGGATTATATGCTGAAGCTTCAGATGTTAATATTGAATCTTCATCATTTACCGACTGTGAGAATGGTGTCTCACTAGTAAATTGTGAAGATTATACACTTAATAATAATTATTTCTACGGTAAAGCCATTGGAACAGGTATTACTTTGACTCATTGTTCAAAACCTATAAATGATAATTTTGTTTCCAATTTTACTGACGGTGTAATACTCGTAACATCTTCTGTAACCTTAGCTAGAAATACAATCTACAATAATAATAACACCGGGCTATACGTTACCGGATATGGTAGGGTCATACTTGTTGATACAGTCAGCAAAGAAAGTACAACTCCACCTCCAGTTCCATATCCAATTCCATATGAAAAAGGCATAAATAACGATATAATAGATAACGGCTTAAATAGTCTATCTTATGCCCGTGCTCAAATTCAAATAAGATTTCCTACAAGCGTTTATATGACTAATGGTTTCAATAATGTATATTCGGGAGCAATTGGTTCAATTCCTACAGTACCTTGTATCAAAGGAATAACCCAACTTACAAACGGAGGTTTACCAGCATTTCAACTCATTATTGCTGCGGAAGAGAACTATTGGGGATATTCGGGTGTTAATGATGGAAATCAGGGCAATTTCTTTTCCTTTGCATATAATCCATGGGGACCAGATACAGGTTACTCAATAGATTATGAGCCTTATAATTTGGTACCATATGTGGAAGATATACAGTCTTCTTCTGCTAATCTTAGTTCAAATGAACCACCAAGTAGAGAAACAACTCTTCTTTACAATGCAATGAGACTGGAACAGGATGATAAATATACACCATCTATCAATTTGTATGAGAAAGTTATTGATGAATATCCGGATAGTGAGGAGTATTATGTAGCGATATCAAGATTACCTTATGTTTACGAAGAAGCTAATAAATCGTTAGATCCATTGATTAAAACTTACGATGAAGCTCTTGCATCAGATGAAACTATCAATAAAAAATTCTTTAAAGAAATGAAAGTTTTAACTAAGATTAAAGATAAGAAATATGATGTAGCGATAGTTTTAGCTGAAGATATGAAAGCTGAAGCAATTACAGATGAAGAAAAACTATTATCTGATATTGATATTGCAATCTGCAATATGATGTTAAATGCTAATAGTAAAGGGAAATCAGGCAATTCTTCAACTGTTAGTGACTTACTTGCAAGGTTGAATGGAAATGAAGAAGAAGGAGAAAAAACTGATATCGTAGAATCACAGCTACCATCAGAAATTTCTCTTTATCAGAACTATCCGAATCCATTCAACCCAACAACTGAAATTAGATTTGCTTTACCAACTGTAAGTGATGTTAAATTAAATGTCTTTAATATCAATGGGCAATTAATCTCTGAACTTGTAAATGGAAGCAAAGAAGCAGGAATACATACAGTTAATTTTGATGCAAGTAATTACAATTCAGGTATGTACTTCTACACACTTGAAGCAAATGGAATGAGTATGACTAAGAAAATGATTTTAACGAAGTAATTTACTCTAACTAAATAAGAATCATTAGAGGTGGTATAAAAAACCACCTCTTTTTATATCTTTAAATTGACACATAGGGATTGTTTTAAAAGAAAAATTAATTAGGGCTAACGGTCATGGCAAAAAGCAGTGGGGAAGAGCGAGTTAAATGTCCAAGTAACCCATTGATGTTTTGCCAATGTTAGCCAGCGTTTATTTTTCGAATCGTTATCATATCTTTTAACCCTATGTGGCAATTCTCTATAATGTAATATAATTAAATAGTTTTCAAAAATATTATTATTGAAAATTATGATATAAAGCTTTATTTTTTAAGACATAAATAACTCTAAAAGTAAAGTATGAAAAGTAGAGCCAAGAAATACACACCCGATTATAAGTTAAAGATAGTTAATTATGCTATTCATACAAATATCACTCAAGCTTCATATATTTTTGAGGTTACACGCAAGTCTGTCGGTAAATGGTTGAGAATATATCGTAAAAAAGGATACGAAGGATTTGCTGAAAGAAAGAAAAGGGAAGATAAGCAACCCAAGAAATTTTCAAAAAGTATTTTAAATGAAATAGGAAGAACAAGGCTTGATTATCCTGATGTTACTTTGTCACAACTGAAAGATAAGCACGGATTAGACTGTTCGTTAGTTCTGATATCCAGAAGGCTGCAAGAATTTTATGAAGAGTATTTTAAATCAAATCAGAAGCTTATTGTTACATTCAGGGTCATCAGAAATAAAAAAGGTATAGCAAAGAAAACTTACCAGTTCAATGTCTATGACTGTATGAACAATCGGTTATATTTTGGATTTAGTAAAGAAAGAAATATCAAGAATCTATGTATTTTTATTTCACATATTATAGAGGGTATGAAAGAACATGTCTTGATCATGGAAAATGCTTATGTATCTACAAACCTGAAATATTTGAAACAGTTATCTTGCAACACTTCGTATTATGAAAAAAATATTTACTCAAAATATAACTTACCACTTGTTGTAGAAAATAACAGGCATCTTCTAAGAGGAAAAGTAAATAAACTTGCTTATACTGGTAATGAAAAGGATCTTGTGATATCGGCTTATGAAGATATGATCCTGAATTGTGAGAATGCTTTGTTTATTCAACCTTTGATGATAGATTGTTTAGAAAGCAAGGGTTATTTGAAATCATATGTAGATCTGAATTCAACAGAGGTGTTAAAGGAAACCATGTTGAAGTTAGAACAATATGGTGATAGTGCAAGGATTAGCTTTGATTTTGATGAGGCTTTCAAAATGTATAATAAGATATATCTGACTTCAGTGGACAATGATGAAAGTGATTGGTGCGTTATAAAACTTGATTCAATGTATAAAATGCTTTCAATTCATTATCATTTTAAGGATTACAAACGATCAAGAACTGTTATTGAAGATATTCTTGATTCACCTGATGCACATAAACTTAAGAGCTATGGTGATATTTATAATTTACTAGGACTTATTTGTTTTTATGAGAACAGAAGAGATGAATCAGATTGTTATTTTTCAAAGGCAAATGAATTATTCCTAGACAGATCTAAAAAAGATCATATTTTTGATTTTTACCGTGTAAATATAAGAAAATATATTAACAGAAAGAATTACAGGGAAGCACTAGCTTTTTCGAATAAATATATCAGAACGGCAACTTCGCATAATGACGAACTTGAATTATGCAGGGCACTCGATATGAAAGGTGTAGTTTATTACTTTGCTGGAAATATGAAAATATCCGAAAAGTGCTTCAAGAAGCAATTGGAACTCGCTGAAAAAGTTAATGAAAATACTGAAGAAGCTAAAGCTATCAATAATATTTTAAGCGTAATTACTTATACTGCTTCAACGACACAGCAGGTTGTTGAAAATTATATTAATAGAATGAAAGAGCTGGCAGTTATAATAAAAAAAGAAGTTTACTTGTATAAGGCATATCAGTTCGCTGCAAATTATCACTTCAAAACAGGATTATATAAGAAGTCAATTACAGAATATAAAGAAGTGGTAAACGGATGTGTAAAATATTTTGATATGTACAATATTGTAAGAAATTTATTTTATCTTGCTTATAGTTATTACAATTCAAATGATTTGGATAATGCGGTCAGATATTTTAAGGAAGTATGTGTATTTTCAAATGATTCAGATATTGAATATCATTCTACAGCACTAAATAATTTAGGGATGATTTATCTGGATAAAGATAATTTTAACGACAGCATCAGATATTATAATCTGGTAAGAAAACTTCTCAATAATGATACCAATCATATCTTAGTTGCAGATTCTATGAAATGTATTGGAATGCTTTATGAAAAAAGAAGCAAATTCAAGAAATCCAAAAATTACTATAAAAAAGCTTTGCTTTCATACCGAAAAAATTTAAATACAAGAAACAGAGTTAATGCTCTGAATAATATCTCTTTTATCGAAAATAAGATATTGAATCTTCTCCCATTAGTGTAAATCCCTAATTTTAATATTTTATAACGTATTTTGTAAATGATGCTATACGCATTGTATTCGTAATATAATGCGTTTCTATTTGGATTTTACCGAGTAAAATAAGAGTTTAAAAGTCCAACGATATATTGGAATGGCTGAATATTCCTCAATGTTAGAACAATCTAACAGGAGGGAATATGAAAAAGTTTTTCTCATTAGTTCTGATTCTTCTAGCGTTGGCATTGCCATTGAATGCATCTGTTCCTGCATATACT
>JAQICF010000219.1 GCA_027858795.1 Candidatus Delongbacteria bacterium
GTAAGATTAAAGATTTATTACGAATTCACCGAGGATATTCTAAGAAATTAAGAAATAAAATTATTAATGAAATTTTATTAAAAAATTGATAAATAACAACACAAAAAAGGTATTAACCCCATATCTATAACCATGTAGTTGTTTAGCATCTGCAAAACTTCTTTCAACTGTTTCCTTCCGCCGTTTGTATATCTTTTTCCCCTCTTTGGTAAGCCTATTTGAATCCATCTCAATCTTATCCTTTTCCCATATATGCCTTGTGATTATTCTTCTATGATTCTTTTCCTGAGTACGTTTATTCAAATGTTGACAATTTATACATATTTTAGGATCAGATGAGTACTCTTTATATCCTTCTCTTCTAGTGGTTCTATAGGTAAGTTTCTTTCCATTCGGGCATATATAATTATCATTCACCTCATCGTATACAAAATATTTCTTTCTTATTTTATTCTTATCAGAACTCGGTGCTTTATAGGCTAAAGCACCATAAATCGCTCTTTTTTTTAAACCGTGGCAAACAGCTACGGTGTTGTATCCTGCATCTAATCCAACTGCTTTAATATCAAAGCCAAATCTGTTTATCTGACGATCAAGTCTTTCTATATACGGTATACTGTCGTGAACATTACCAGGAGTTACATGTACATCAGTTATGATATTGTGCTTACCATCAACTGTTCTGTGATCAAGATAGGCAAAGCCCTCTTCCTTAAAATATCGGCACATATAGCCACTATCAGGGTCTGTTGTGCTTACTCTCGTATTCTTCAGTTTTGGATCTTTAGATTTTTCTTTTAATTCTTTCTTACCATGACTAAGACGATCTGTATTGATATCCTCTTCCAGTTCTTCAAGATATCCCTTTGCTGTTCCTTTTACATCTTTGCGATCAAACTTCTTTTTGTTAGCATTTGCCTTTAAATGTGTTGAGTCTGTATATAATATCTCTCCAGTAACAAGATGTTTTCGTAAGGCTAGTAAAACTGTTTCATCAAACAAATCTTGAAATATATTACTATCTTGAAATCTGCGGAGTCTGTTTTGACTAAGTGTTGAATGGTGAGGAACTGAATCAGTTATTTTTAGTCCTAAAAACCAACGATAGGCTAAATTTACCTGTATTTCTCTTATAAGTTGACGTTCGGATCTTACTCCGTACATAAATCCTAGTAGATATATTTTGAAAAGCATTACAGGATCAAATGCAGGTCGACCGTTATCTTTGCAATAGAAAGGACTTAATTTTTCTCGTACAAATGTAAAATCTATATATTTATCGATCTTACGCAATAAATGGTTTTCAGGTACTAAATCTTCTAAAACGACCAATTCCATTTCTGTCTGTTTTGAATCTGAAATTCTAAGCATGTTTTACCTTGTATGTTTTGCTGTTTATAGAAGATATTAATCGATTCGTTAATTGGCAATTAATTTCTGAGATTTTTTGCAAATAAAAAAAGTCTCAGCGTTCGCCGAGACTTTGTCAACAGTCTGAAGGGCAGTTAAACTGCCCTTTTTTTATACTCAAATTATTTTTTAATCAAATGCGTTATCTGTCTTCCAAACTTCCCAGACCTTACCCACAAGATCAGGTCCCGGTTTAAGAGTCATTTTGCCAGGTTTCCAACCTGAAGGTGTTGCTTCACTACCCTTGCTTTCTCTAACCAATTGAAAAGCCTGAATCTGTCTAATTGTCTCACTTACATTTCTTCCTACCGGAGGAGTTAAAACTTCATAACCCTGTACAACTCCATCAGGGTCTATAATAAATCTTCCTCTTGTTTCCACACCTGCATCTTCATCGTAGATACCATAGATAGTTCCAACTTTTCCACCACCGTCTGAACACATAGCGTAAGGAATTCCACCATCTACCATTTTAGAAAGTTCTTTTTCGTTCCACATTTTATGAACGAATACACTGTCAACGCTCATTGATAATACTTCTACACCAAGTTTTTGAAATTCTGGATATTTTGCAGCAACTGCTGACACTTCAGTCGCTCAAACAAAGGTGAAATCACCGGGATAGAAACAAACTACCACCCATTTGCCTAGATAATCAGAAAGTTTGACGTTAATAAATTTTCCATTGTGAAAAGCCGGAGCAGTAAAGTCCGGAGCTTTTTTTCCTACTTTGATCATTGGAATTTCCTCCTTTTTTGATGTTTGTTCAATTTTCTCCACAGGTTCTTTTTCTGATCCTACAGGACCACCAGTCGGTCGTGCACAACCGGGCTTGAATTCTTCTGGCATATAAACCTCCTATATTTAATTTGATTAAATGAATGCATTTATAATATACAAAAATATTCATCTCAAAACAAGATAATAATTAGAATAATATGAATCTACAAAGTTCTTTGTATTGGTATAAGTAATAATTATTTGTATATTATATTAAAATAATAGGATATATCATGAAAGATCTTGTAGTATTATCAACGTTTTTGAATCATTCTGAAGCCGAAATGGCAAAGACTCTCCTTGAATCAAATGATATTCCATCTATTATTCAGGCTGATGATGTTGCTGGTTTAGGATTCGGTCAGACATTTGTCAAAGGAGTAAAGTTGCTTGTAAATGAAACAGATATTTCCAGAGCGAAAGAAATATTAAATATTTCATAATATTCTCAAAAGTGTGATATAAGTCACATCAATTTTGAGTGTTTTCAATTAGTATTGTGATTGTAAAATATAGATAATAAAGGTAGTAATAAATGATATTAAATTTTCTAAAAAAGCATGGACCTTTGTATTCAACATATATTTTCACAATGTGTATATTAGTTGTAACTATGTCAATAAGTTATTTTACTATGCTTTATTTCCAAGATACAATTTATTTTTATCAAATTTTACTTCCCACTTTAGTTCCTCTTATCATTTTTCCTGTTCCTGCTTATTCTTTTTTTAAGTTGCATATCAAGTTAGAACAGGCTGAAAAAGATCTAAAACAGAAGAACTCTGAACTTGAAATTTCTATCAAAGAAATAAAGGTGCTTAAAGGTTTATTTCCTATCTGTTCATCATGCAAAAATATTAGAGATAAAGATGGCGAGTGGAGTGCTGTTGAACGTTATATTGAGAAGAAATCGGATGCTACATTCAGTCACAGTTTGTGTCCAAGTTGTGTTAGGAAGCTTTATCCTGATTTAAAGAAGAATGATTCCTCGAAGTAATTTTTTTACCACTTGCATTACTATTATTATTTTCACATTTTTATAATATAAGCAAAATCTAAAATATTAAATAATTTAAAAACAGGAGAAATCATGTTTAAGAATTTTTTTATCACAGTAATGCTTTTGGTTGTTTTACCAATTGTATTGCAAGGTCAAACATTACTACTGCAAGAAAGTTTTGAAGGAACTGATAATTATGATGCGAATGCTTTTGATGATGGGATGAACGATTATTTTTTGGTAATATCAAATGCATCATACAAATTAACAGAAGGTAGCCCACCATATACCTATAATTATTGGCCAGAGGCTATGAGTAACATTGACGGCACATATTATTTTGCAGTAGAAGATACTGATGAGGGGCTTGAACCGGGTGAAAATCCACTTGGTGATGGAGCAAATGCATATTGTGTTTTAGCTAGTCAAAATGTATCTTCTTATTCACAAGTTAGAGTGACCATCGCAGTAGCAAGTCCTTTAAGTAGTGGAGGTGTTGAATATGATGAGATTCCTATTGAGGGACTTGAAGTTCAGTATGCATTTGACTCTAATATTCCTCCAACTGGATATTTAAATGTCGATCAAGGTAGTTTTACAATGGTTGGTGCTTTCCGTGGGCAAGAACCAAATACTGATGATTATAGGCATGATAGCAATTTGGATGGACTTGGAGAAGGAACTTTGATTACATCTGCTTTTCAGGACTTTTCTTATACTTTCGATACCAATGGGGCAACAAATGTTTCTATTAGGGTTATGATTAATAGTGATGGCTCTGAAGAAATAGCTTTTGATAATATCCGTATTTACGGAGTAGGAGCAACTAATGCTACTCCTACAATTAGTGATGTTGGAGATCAAAATACTCTGGAAGGAACTCCTGTTTCAAATATACCTGTTACAATTCATGATGATGATAGCGATAATATGTCTTTAATAGGTTCCTCATCGAATCAAACATTACTTCCAAATGCAAACATTACGTTTGGAGGAAGTGGCGATAATAGAACCGTTACATTGACTCCAGTCTCAAATCAATCTGGAACAGCAACTATTACATTAACGGTAGATGATGGACAAGGAAAAGCAACAGCAGTTGATACTTTTGAATTGGTAGTAGTACTGGACACCCCAGTTAATGTAGTTACTGATATAACAGGAACTTTTCTTGTAGTAGATTGGGACATTGTCGGTGGGGCCGTAGGATATGATGTTTATTCATCAGATGATCCATATGGAACATTTACATTTGTAGGGAGTGTCGCCACTAATCAATACATTACTCAAGCATCTTCTGAAAGATTTTTTTATTACATTATTGCTAAATAATTTCAATTTGACAAATATTTTTTAAAAACTGACTTAATGAGTCAGTTTTTTTTTCTTAGATTCATTCGTATTTAATTTATTCGAAGAGAATACCCCCTAGGCTTGCCTCGGGGTAGTTCATTTCAGGATCTTTCTTAATAAATATTACAGAAAAATACAAAATGGTCACTATTTGACACTATGCTCATAGTATATTGAATCAAATTCGATATAGGAGTATGAAATTATGTCAAGGATAAGGAATGCAGATATTGCTCTATTGACCACCTCGTCTGGCTTTGCCAGCCACCCCTCCACAGGAGGAGAATGAAGGGAAAATCGGTACTGTCAAGAAAATTGTGTCTGAGATCATTCTAACATCATATCAAGTTTCTCTCTACTGGATGAAAAAGCTGTTACAGGATACGAATAAGTTTTCTCTTCAAAACCCATT
>JAQICF010000233.1 GCA_027858795.1 Candidatus Delongbacteria bacterium
GGTAACTGGGCGATCCTGATCAGAAAATATACACATATAGGTTATATCACAGAAGCTTTCAGAAAGATGGAGATACCTTATACTCTTATTTTAAAAAGAGATCTCTTCGTACTTAATGAAGTTATGGAGTTCATCAATATACTTAAAGTAGGAATGAAAGTTTTAAAGCCTTCTGAGATTGAATTCATTGATAATGCCAAGAATATATTTGATGATTTTACTGATACAGATGATATCTCATCAATGATCTACAAGATATTCTACAGTAAAACTTATAAGGATCACCTATATGGTTTTGAAGATGCCGAGACTAAGTTAAGTAACATTGAAATCTTGATCTCAAACTTGATGGCTCTTTTAACTGATGCTGGTAGTGATAGAGAGAAATTCCTGACCGATATGGATATCAATATAGAAAATAATTCAGCTGGAGTTGTTGTTCATAATCCAAGGGCTGTGACTATTATGACTGTTCATAGTGCAAAAGGATTGGAGTTCGATAATTTGTTCCTGGCAAATATTGATGAATATGATAATAATATGACTGGTTTGTTCAATTATCTTAATCTTTGGGATGGTAAGCAAAATTATGTTGATTTTTCTATGTCTGGTTACAAAAGTGTTACTGGTGAATCTCAAGGAAATTTCTTTCTGAATGAATATATTAAGTTTAAGAATAAAGAGTTTACGGATAGAGAGAAAGCCAATCTTCTTTATGTTGCTATGACCAGAGCTAAGAAGTCACTTTCGGTGATTATTTCTACAAAGAAAAAAGAGCATGGTACTTCTGATGGTTCAAAGACTATCGGTTGGGCAAAGTATTTGAAAGACTATGGAGAGGCGCAAGATAACTTAATTGATTATTTTAAATTTCATCAGCTTCCTGTTACTGATTTTGATCTAACGCCGTTTATTGATCCTAAAAACAATAATAAAAAGCCTTTTAATATCAGTGTTGAACATGAGCATGAGATTTCTTTTGAATTTAGTAAGGATATTGAATCAGCTACGAGTATTGCGCATAAAGATGATGAACCTTCTCATGAGACTGGTAGTAGTATTGCTTTTGATACGGGTAACTTTGTGCATTTGTTTTTGAGTAAAGAGATTAATAATATTTTTGATGATGATTACGATCTTAAGGCTAAGTTGAAGGAGTTTAAGAAGTTGGATTCTGCTTCACAAGGTGTGAGTTTGAAGACTGTTGGGTCGATGCTTGAGAATGTTCGTTCTGATGTGAGTTTCAGGACTGCTGTTCTGGGTGGGAAGCTTTTATGTGAGAAGAATATTGTGCAGGTTTCTGACGGGAAGAAATTACAGGGTTATATTGATCTTGTGATTGTCTTTGATGATAAGGTTATTGTGCTTGATTATAAGACTTATATGAAGAATTTTCCTGATGATGAGTTACTTAAGAAGTATCAGGTCCAGGTTGATATTTATGCTGATGCGTTGGCTAAGATATATCCTGGGAAGACGGTTGAGAAGTATTTGTATTTTGTGGGGAAGAGGGAAGCGGAATTGAGGGTGGTATGATTCTATCATCGCCCCTGGAATTCAAAATCCCAGGCACGAACTTTAATAATTTAAATTACAATTTTAGTATTGCCCAGGTTGCGGTCTAATAGCGGTGTATGTATGTTTGTAGAATAAGTTGAGTGTGCTTTTGAGAAGTCGCTTATTTTATTTCTTAAACTTAGCCCTCATATTCCTGATTGATTGAGGATTTACGTCAAGTTGTTCAGCAATGTAATTATTATCCTTTCCTTGTCCATAGTAATATGTAAAGATTTGTTCTCTTAAATCTTCACTAAGACCTCTAGTTGTTAGGGCTTTGGACTTTATCATTTCTATTATACTTTCAATAGGTATAAATTTGATGGTAATATTTTCTTCCTCTGTCAACAACTTTTCAGGTATCGTTATTTCTAATTTATTAGCCTTTGGGTTGGACAAATAATTGAATAGAGATTGATTTACTAATTTTTCAAGTTCTCGAATATTACCTGGGAAATTATATTCTTTTAATCTGTTGAAATTATCATCAGTTACTTTAATATTTTCCAGGTTATTTTTAACTTCATTGTCTTTGATAAATTTATTTATAAAGTATGCAGTCAATAGTTCAATATCCTCTTTTCGTTCGACTAAATTGGGAGAATGTATTTCAGCACCTGTTATCCTATAATAAAAATCTTCTCTGAAATTCCCATTACTGATTTCTTCCTCAAGATTTTTGTTAGTAGCAAATATTAGTCTGGTTTCAAATTTGTTTTCTTCGATACTACCTAATGGTGTTACAGTTCTTTCTTGAACTACTCTAAGTAATTTTGTTTGCTGGTTTTCAGGTAGATCTCCGATTTCATCTAGAAATAAAACTCCATTTTTTGCCATTTCGAATGGGCTTGATTTTTTATTTACAGCACCACTGAATGCACCTTTTTCATATCCAAACATCTCCGCTTCGAATAATGTATCAGGTATTCCAGCACAGTTTTTTGATAAAAACTTACCTTTATTATTACTTAAATGAAAGATTGATTTTGCAATCAATTCTTTACCGGAACCATTACCTCCAAGTATTAGAATATCCTGCTTGTATTTGGAGTAAAGAGTTAATAGTCTAAACATTTCTAAAGTTGCATTGCTTTTTCCAATTATTAAAGGAGCATCTTCCATTTGTATAAGCTCTACAATACCTTTAAAATATTCTATATTGAAATTCTGTTTCGAGATGAAATGATCTGCTCCCATTCGAAAAGATTTAAAAGCCATATCGAAATTATCATACCCGGAAAGCATGATTACTTTTGTTTTAGGTGTCTTCTTTCGAATCTCCTTTAATATTTCAAACCCGTCTTTATCAGAATTTATGAACTCAATATCTAGGATAGCGATTTCTAATTTTTCAGAATTAACAACTGCCTTTGCATTTTCAATATTATCATTCAGGTGTAGACTATTATCAGATACATTCTGTTTTAGATCATCATCTGCAAAAAGTATAGATTCAGATTTTGTTTTGAGGAAGGAAATGATGTCCTTATAAATTGTACCTTTGAGTTTAGTATGCTCTGCAATTGATCTTTCAATATTTTCTTTTATTTCTTCTTCATCTTTAAAAATATCAGATTGAGCTATTATTTTAAAATGATCAATATTGATTAAGCCTGTTTTATTAAACTCTTTAATGAATCTATTAACCCCATTAAGCAAGAGGATATATTGTACTCTATATATTCCTTTTTTAATTTTGACTTCTTTAACAAAACCACCAGAGAAGAATATTGTTGGAATACTATTTTCTCGAATAATTGCGATATTATCATCTTTACATTCATCATTAATATCTGAATCATGTGCAAGTATCAGTTTATAATCCGCGATATTATCGGGGAACTCTTCATAAATATCAAATTGGTCTCGGAATTCACCTAAGCTTTCGATAAGGTTGCTATATCTGTTTCCAATCTTATGTTTTTCATTAAAAACTAAACAATATTTTTTCAAACCATCCTCCATAATTGAAAAGCGAACTAAAAAGATTATGTAATATAATGCAAATAGTTGGCTGTGTCAATAATCATATATGGTTTGTTGTTGTTAAAACAATGTAAATACAATAATAATAGTAAAATAGACCTGCATGAAATGTATTGGCACGGTAGTTGCAATTAAGAGAGGTAACTAAAACAGGAGAATAAAATGAAAAGAAACAAAATGAGAAACATTAAAGTGATAGAAACAATGACAAAAGATGAATTGATAAAACTTGTATTACAAAATTCAAAAGTAATAGAAAAAAATTATGCTAAAGACTATGATGAAATATTGAATAAGATAGATATTAGTGAATATAACTTTGATTATGAGAACCTATTTATTTTTTGTATGGAATCAAACAATATAATAATAAAAATGCTTCATTATACATCAGCCGAAACAAACAGTGTTAATTTCAATCTTCTCAATGTTATAAAAGATATAATGAATTCGCCAATGACTTCTAAAGTGATAATGGCACATAATCACCCAACTGGTAGTCTAACACCATCACAAGCAGATTGTAATTCAACCAGAAGATTGTTTGCATCAATGTCTGTGCTAGGTTTAGATTTGATCGATAGCTTAATATTTAATAATTGCGACGTATACTCTATGAAAGTAAAAAGACCGAAATTATTCGTAACAGTAGCATCAAAACTAAAAAAAATGATAATGGTGTAAAACCCAAAAATAAAAAACAATAAAAGGAGTACAAAATGGCAAGATTTACAAGAAGTTCAGGAAGAAGTAGTTCATCTAGAAGCAACGGGTGCAGTACAAGGACAAATTCGAGTGGGTATAGGCAATATAACTCTGGTAGTGGGTGGAAATACACCCATAGAACTGTTGCAGCTAACAAAGTAGGAGGTTCGATTCATAAAGGGATGCAGGTTCATCATGTCAATGGCAATAAGCTAGATAACAGACCTTCTAATTTAACGGTGCTTTCTGCTTCGGCACACTCTAAGGTCCACAAGACTTAGAGTATATTCCAACCAAAAGAAAAAAGAAGAAAATTAACTAAAGGATAATTAATAGATAAGATGAAGATAAATAGACTGGAAATATTAAAATCAGTAAGAAGAACGACTACTAAAAGACCAACAGTCTTCAAATCAAAAAAGGTCTATAACAGAAAGAATAAGAATTGGAAAAATAAAATTAATAACTAAGGAGAACATCATGAAAAACACAATTTATACAACAATAATCGTAGCAGTAGCAATCTTATTATCAATTACTTCATGTACAAAAATGGTTAATGATGAACTAGTAGAAGATCCGATTATGAAGAAATTAAGTCAAATAGAACCTATTGTATGTGCAGTTGTGGATGATCCTATTCTAACATTTAAGGTTTATTCAGAAGGAAGGTATCCTATGACAGCTCAGAGAGGTTTGCGTATCAGTGCTGAAGCAGAGGCTGCTCATATTATGAGATCATTCGTTGTAGATCAGATAATTTTAGCCGCAAATTCGGAAGGAGCTAACGGGATCACAGATGAAGTGTTGGTTCAGGAAATAACTTCAGGTATTAAAGCAGAAGGAGTAATATCAGGTTTAGTTATGACCCAGAGGAAAGATCTGTTTCTGAAGAAAGCTGATGGCACCAGATATGCGTATTGCGAAGGTACATTTTGCTTCACTGACCCATCTTCTATACATAAGATAGTTAACAACATGGTAGAAAATGCTGAAGAAAGTGTTATTGCAAGTCAGAAATACGATGAGAATTTGAAAAATATAATTAAGAAAGCAAAGAGCAATATTCAAACTTTCAAGGATAAGGATATTTTCGATTAGTGACTCATTTAAATACGATAATTCTTTTGCTGCTAACTGTTAATAGGAGAGTCATAATGAAGATATGTTTTTACATACTGGTTGCACTTGTTATGATTTCTTGTACAGGTATGTCAAAAATTTCAAAAGATGATTCCGATATAGCTTCAAGTAATCAAAGTATCAAGAATATTACAATTGTAAATCAAAAATCACTGGATGATCAGGATATTCTTTACTGTGGTGATGGCTATGGTATGACACCTAATCAGGCCTTAAAGAAAGCAAAAAAATCAGCTCTTATAGAGATGTCATCATCACTTGCCAGTTTTGTTATTTCAAATTCATCTCAGAATGTAAATGATGTTTCAGGATACTCTAGTATAGTAAGTCGCCTTAGAGATCAGATCTATAGTATGAATGTGATAGTGGATCATCAGGTTGTTAAATATGAAGAGATAGAAGAGTTTGGAGGTTATAGATGTAAACTCTTTCTGTCATTTCAATCTAAAGCAGCTCGAATTATAGCATCAGAAAGATCAGAAAAACTTTTACAGGAATTAGTGGATAATGCTAAGGAATATGAAGGTAAAGAAAATTCACAGGTGAGTACAAATATTGGCAAGTATTTTGTAAACGATAATAATTTAAACGATCTGTACAATGATATAGAATTTTCTGAAAAAGGTATCTCAAAAAAAGAAATTACAAATTTTACATTTGCAAAATATATAATGAAAATATCCAAGGATTACAGGATTACATGTATAAAGGATACTATTTATGTAGAAGATATCCCCTTAGCAAATGGGTTTCATATTAGCGACAACAGAATTATCCCAAAAAGGTTTACTGAAAATGTGCCAGTACTTGCTACTCCAGTCGGTATTAAAATATTCTTGAAGATAATAAACAGGATCTATTATAGTTCAAACAGCAGGAATTATTTATCTCTTCTTTCAGTAAAAGATTATTATTCGATCTACAATGATCTTGGGGTTAGGCCATATCTAACGGATTATGTTTTCAAAGGGGATCATGAAGGACCTGAAATTAAATTTATCATTAAGTTTTCCAGTAAGAGAATTAAGGTCAGTAAACTAATGGAGTATTATTCTACTGAAAAGAACTATGCAAATTTTTTCATTAAAATCAAATCTTAAAGGAGAATAATTATGAAGAATTTTGGAATATTGACAGTTTGTCTTTTAATCGTTTTTGTGTTTTTAGGATGCAAACCTACACAGAATGATTTTCAATATGAACCCTTTAACATAAAAAGAAATGTAAAGACAGAGAGTAATACTGGTAAAAATGATTCAGTTGAAGATTATCAACCTAACATTGAAAGTTTCAATATCCAGTTGTTTCAAAATCAGTTTGATGAATTTGCTTATAATTTAAAGATAATATCTGATAAAGAATTTACCTCAATAGAAAGGAATAAAGCATTTAGTAATCTTTCAGGATTGTTTTATCAAAAAGGACTTGTTGAATATTATTATAAAGGGCAAATTCAAAGATCAGGATCGAGAGTTTATTTTAAAAAAGTGATGTCAACAAATTGCAAGATATCTTTTGCAAACATTCGTCATAAATATGATCTAAAAAATGATATACCTACTATAATATTTGATGCGGTGAAATTAATATATCAACCTGATACCGAAGAGAAATATCTTATATCGATAAGTGTTGAAATGGTTAACAATAATAGTGAACCGATGATAACGAATATAACAATAAATGATATGGAAAAATGTTTTTGATATTAAAGTTATTAAAAATAAGATTCAATGAATTAGATTGCTACAAACAAATAAATAAATTGAGTTGAAAAAAAGAGAGAGAAGATTTAGATTAAAATATTATTTAATTGAAGTGATAATAGTTGAAATATATAAGAATTAACTATCGAGAAGGGAAAAGCAATAAAAATAGAAATGATATTGAAGAAAATACCAACTGATAAAAAAGTTGGAACTAAAAGATAGGAGTAATCAAATGATGAAAAAAATTGAGAATAAGAAAATATCTGTTAAACAAAAAAAATTAAACGAATTGAACTTGCTTGTTAGAAAAGAACCAAATAATTGGAAAATTTTTAGCAAGAGAGGAAATTATCATAAAAAGAATAAAAATTTTAGTAAAGCGATAAAAGATTTTGAAAAAGTTATAGAGTTAGGGCATCTCACAGCTAAAACCATTAATGATTTGGGTGAAATTTTCGTTCAAATAGAGAAATATGAAGATGCTATTGTTCAATTTAATAAATCTATAAAATTATTTCCAAACACTATTGAATCCTATAGATATAAAGGATTTTGTCTATTTCTTCTCAATAAATACAAAGAATCAATTATGGCTTTTGGTAAAGTAGTAAAACATAATAATACAGATGACCAAATATATCATTTGAGAGCTACATCCTATCTTATGATTAAAAATCATAAAAAAGCGATTAAAGATTATAATGATGCAATAAAATTAAATGGTAAAAAATCGCAATATTTTTCATTTAGGGCTAAATGTTATATGGAGTTAAAGGAATATGAATTTGCTGTAAGTGATTATACAAGTGCTTTAGTAATTGATCCACTAAACTCAGACTTCCACTCTAATAGAGCGAAATGTTATGTAGAGTTAGAAAAATATGAATTAGCAATAGTTGATTATAATAATGCTAAAAAACGAAATAGAGACGATGCTTCATTATATATTGGCATTGCTACTTGTTATTTTCATCTAGGAGAAGTTGAATTAGCGATAGAAGAATGTAATAATGCTATAAAACGAAATATAGAAGATGCTTTATTGTATTTTTCCAGAGGTTTGTTTCATGATTTTATCAATAAAAATAAAGAAGCAATCAAAGATTTAAGTAAAGCAATAACTTTAAATCCAAATGATGATAACTATTATTACCTTAGAGCATCTACATATGCTAAAATTAAAAAGTATGATAAAGCAATTCTTGATATTACCAAAGCAATTGAAATAAATCCTGATCAGTCAAAATATTATTTAAAAAGGTTTAGTGTATATTCAGGTATGAACATGTATGATCTAGCGTTGCTTGATATATCTAAAGCAATTGAATTAAATCCCAAAAACGCAGATTATTATAGTATTAGGGCTAGTTATTGTTACGTTGGAGATGAAGACTATTCTAGCGCGATAGAAGACTTTACGAAATGTATTGAAATTGAACCATTAGAAGCAAATAATTATTATTTCAGAAGTGTGATGTTTCTGAAATTAAGTAAATTTCAAGATGCTGATTTAGATCTTAAGAGTTATTTTGAAATTGAACCGAATGAGGATTTATATAAATTTTTAAAGTCTAGTATTTTATTAGAGGAAGAAAAATATTATGAAGCAATTAGTTTAATTGATGAGTTGATTAATAAGTATCCTAGTTCGTTGAATTTGCTATCTATTAAAGCGCGTATACTCATTAGGATGAAAAGATATTCTGAGTCGAAAGAATTATATGAAAAAATCAATCGTAACATTACACCAGAAATAGTTGAAATGAATGACAAAGAACTACATGAAAGAATGCTAGATGATAAAAGTAAAGATAATGATATTAATCCAAAATTATATGCATTATTATTCAATTTTGAATTAGATAACTATTATCTGGACTACGCTGATTGCTTAGATAAATTACAAATATCTTCAAGTTCTGCTGAGCTTTATCTTAAAGCTCTTGAGTATAGTAAAAAGAATAAGGAAGAAATATTTATATCATTTGTAATTCATAATTTATTAAAAATGGGGCAAAAAAAGAAGTGTGATAGTATATTTAATGATTATATAGATCGAAGTACTTCAGTTATCAACACATTAGATAAGTTAGTAAATAAAAACAAAATAGAGTATGACACACTTATCTATTTGCTGGATAAGTACAAAATTGTCAGAAAACCTAAATATGCAAAAATAGATTTTCTAAATGAACATGAGAAATTTGATCTGATATTGAATTTTATTTCGGTATACTATAGGACTGGTTATAAAGAGAAATCTCAAAAGGTAACAAATGATATGATCATATCTTTAATTGAAAAATCTATAAAATATTTAGATAATTCTGCTGATGATTTAAAAGAAACTCTTATTTTTGTATGTAATAGCATAATGAACAAGGAAACGAATATTATAAACAAGTTCAGGAAGCACTTAAAAAGTAAAAAATCATTAGTAAATTTAGATAATATTTCGAATTTTAATTTTAACCCAATAAGTTATGGATTAGCTGAGAAGGAACAATCAGAAAGTGATATTATCTCGGATGTCTTATTATATTTAGTTAATGAAATTAGGCATAAAAACAAAACAGAAACTAAAGAATATCTGACAGTATATAATCTTTTAAGCTCTTATCAATATTATAAAATGAAGGAGAAAGAAAAAGAAATTGCAGCAGCTAAAGCTACCGAAGGTACAGTTGCTTTTATATCTCACTCAATTAGAAGTTCAGTTTCAAATATGCAGAATCAAACTAGAAAGTTGCTTGGATTTATTGAAAACTCTGATATTAAAGATCAAAAAGTAGGTAAAGCAGTTTCAATGACTGTACTTGAAAGGTTTAAAAAATTGCAAACATATGAAAATGATATTACAGATATTGTTGATAGTGTAAGAGCAATACAGAAAGCCGAATTTGATATGATACAAGTTGATTTTAAAAAATTGGTTAAATCAATTTACAATGAAGTTGAAATGTTTATTAAAGACTATCAGGGTGATGATAAAATTTGCATTAAAGCTAAAAACAAGAAATTACAACTAAAAATCAAATTACAAGATAAAATACAAATTAGAGGGAATAATACAGCCCTAAACATTATATGTAGAGACCTGATTCTTAATGCAAGATTATATTCAGAAAATGGGACAGACTTAAAAATAACTCTTGATGAAGATAATGTGGATTACATTCTTAAAGTTGAGAACACAGGAGAAAATATTAATAACGAGCTTAATGATATTTATAATACCAATAAGACATGGAACTTTGAGAATATTAAAATAAAAAGGCACCTTGGTAGTTCAATTATAAAAATGCTAGCTGAGAAAATGAAGTGGGAAACTTCATATAAACGTGAGTCTAACAAGAATATATTTAAATTTAAAATAGCAAAAAATTAAGGATCCCAAATGTGCATAAGAGTGTTGATAATAGATGATGAAATTGATAATTACGAAGCAATAGCTGATAAAATCAATGATACTTACTCGAAAGATGAAATTATTTATAAATCTGATCCTGAGGAAGGTATAAAATCTATTGAAGTTAATAATCCAGATATTGTGATAACTGATATAAACTTTAGTACAGGTAATTTACCAAATGAAAGCGATAATCTTTCTACTTTTGGATATAAAATAGGTAAATATGTAAAATCGCTAAACAGAGATATTAAAATTATTGCAATGAGTCAATATGCCAAAGAAGATGTGATCCAGGATTTAAAAGATGAAAAGGATTGGTGGGATGATTTTTTTAGGAAAGATTATTCAGAAAATGGTTTAAACAAATTTTTAAAAAAGTATAAGAAATTAAGAGAACCTATTATTGTATATAAAACAGGTTTAATTCCAAAATTATGTAAGTTCTTTGCTCCAACTAACTATGATGGTGACGCCGAAAGTAGTATATATTCTATGACGCATGGTTTCACTTATGATGAAATTAGACCAAACCTTCCTAAGGTTGAAAAGTTCTATCGTTCATTTAAAGATCAATTATTTGAAGATAATAACCGTGCAATGTTAAATAAAATGTTTAGCATATACGAAAAGAAAGATTTTACGGAATCGGAAAGAGATAAAATTAAAATTCCGTTTTATTTTAATCCTCGCAAATTAAAAATCATTAAAGATTTAGCAGAAAATTTAAATGATGATGGTACGCTTAAAAATTCAGGAGATATTTATGCAGAAGTATCTGTCATAGAAAAAGTTTGGAATCACATGATTCAAGAAACAAAAAAACATTGCAAAGATGTTTTGGATGAGTGTCAATATTATGGTCCAATCATAAATAATGATAGTATTAAATACATTATTAAACAACCTAAGCCTTTTAATCTTGATAAATTTAAAACACGTGGAAAGAGTATACATAATTACAAAAAATGGCTCAAATATTATGGCAACATCCATATCTATTTTGAAGACAAAAAATTCAATGTTATGGCAAATACAGTTGAGGATTCTTCAATTATTAAAGGAACAACTCTTGAATTAATTCTAAAGTATTTATCTAATAAGGAAGAAAAAAAGATATCTCATATTTTAGCTACAATTTCAGGTAAAAACATTTCTTTTTTTATAAATGAGAATGATTCTAGAAATAATGAAATTGAGAAAATACTAAAAAGTAATGAAATCAAATACATTACTTCAATATTTGACAAGGCAAATTTCATTGAAAGTGACACCATTATTTGGCATAAATCAGATATCAATAGTGATTATGATTATTTGATAAAAGAATTTAAGGGTAATGTAATTATCTTCTCTGGTGGTGTTGATGGTTCAAATATTACTGATAAAAAAGTCGAGCTAAACTATAGTAGTTTTATCGAAAATCTCGATAGCTTTTTAAAAGAAATAAAAAGATCAGGAGATGCAAATCTATTTTATATACTTGGAGGTAAAGTTAAGTTTATCGAACAACTTAGGAATGAGTTTTTAGAATTAAGCTCAGAAGCTTACCCGTTTGAATCAAATATAACAATAGAATTTGAGGAAGATTATTTCAACTCTCTACAATCTATTGAAGAGTTTCAACTAATAGGAGATAAAATAAAAGCATTTTGTATAAAACCATCTATTGATAGTTTTAATAAAATACAAAATATGTTCAATGAATTTCTATAATAACAGAGGTGAATATGGGTTTTTTAGACAGGATATTCGGTAAAGTTAAAAAAGAAAGTACAAGTTCTGATATTCAAAGAATAAAGTTGGATGAAAATACTTATATTCAGTTATGGCAGATAAGATTAGAAGAACTTGAACAAGAAAGTGGATTTAAACCAATAATAATCGAATCATTTGATAAAAAGGATGATTATTTTTTACGACATCCCGAAAGAAGTATTTTATATTCACCAGGGATTCACTGGGTAAAACTACCTGAACAAAAAAATATTGAAATTGATCTAAAACCTCCAAAAGACGAAAAAGTAATTTCCTTTATTGAAAAAATTAAACCTGAAAGAATAAATGAAATAGAAAAACTGTTTAAACATGATCTTGCAAGTGAGTTTGGGGCAATATTCTTTGCAAAAGAGTTATTTAAGAGAAACTATCTAAGTCAAAACGGATTCGAGGAAGTTGTTTCAATCGTTAAAGATACAATAAATAACGAGAAACGAAAAGAACTAAGGAATTACTTTTTGCTTAAAGATCCTTTCAATGAAATGCCTGAAATTACAAAAGATGATAAATATAAACGGATAAAACATTTTGATATGAATGTCTTATTTATTGATGACAGATTTGAAAATGGTTGGCAGAGAATTTTTGGGGAACTATTTGACAAAGAAGGGGAAACATTAGTTGATGATACTGAAGTAGAAGATTTAATAAAAGAGCTAAAAGAAGACGGTATAAGTCATATCCCTTATGATGTTATTATTCTAGATTTAAATCTTTTAAATGAGAATGCAGATATTCCGATCAAAGAAAGAAGTGGGTATAAAGCTTTAAAAATGATCAGAAATTACGATATGATGATTCCTGTAATAATGCTAACTGGTTCTGAACGATCTGTCAATATGAAAGCTCTAGAAGACTATGGAATTGAAGCATATATCCCTAAGTTACATCCCGGTATGAGTGAAAATGATATTCAAACCCATATTGATAATTTTCTTACTATCCTAGCTCAAGTTAAATCAAACCTTTATTTACATGATATGTGGAAAGCTTATAAATTTTTAAAGACTAATTTAGAAGAAACTAAAATCAATAAACTTTCTGTTCTTGCAAAATTAAAAGCAGCTTTATTAAAATTTCACTCTAGGACTTACGAGGGATCAGAATATAAATCAAAGCTACAAAGTTATGAATTTAATGAAGTATTATTGTATTTGCATAGCATATTGTCCGATATACTTCAATCAAAATTAGATATTTATGAAATGTATGACAAAAATAGTAAACAGTACTCATCATGGGGAGATAGTTACAGTAAGCCTGGATTTGGTAATAAATGGATAAATGAAAAGAATTATTCTATAAAGAATGAAAGAATGTTTTTAGATAATATGAATTATATAAGAAATAAAATGAAACCTATTCATGGTAATAAAGTAATCACAAAACCCGAAGCAGTTTTTTATTTCTTATTGGTCATAGTTGAACTTATAAAAGATATTGATTGCAGTAAAAGTTCAATTTTGATTACTAAGTTGGATAATTTGTTTGCAGTTGGTAAAATTTTTATTAAAAAGCAGGAATATAAGGGAACTGAATTATTGAGTATAGCTAAGAAATTTTTACAAAGTAAATAAAGAGTCAATTTTGAAAAAAAAGTTATTGCGCAATTTAGTTTATTTTCACTTTCATCTATATTCTTTTTTAATTAAAAGATATTTTGATTCGCTTAGTTTCTTTACAATCACTCCTGGCTCATTTTAACATACCAGGTTACTAAATAATTCTTTATAGGTTTTGAATCAAATCGCCCAGGTTGCCATTTCTGGACGGTTTTACTTAATGTGATCTCTTGCCGCTTTCGTTCCATCGCGCCATTATTTGTCCCTGTTTCATATTTATATTACCTGTGTGTTGATGGAAATACGGGAACAAGGATAAATTAATGGGGAGAACATATGGGTTACAGTTTAATGTCAAATTCCGGTTACGAATTTTCTATGACTAATTGGACCTGGCATATTTTACTGCATATCGCAAAAGATCATGGGTGGGATCCAGAGGGTACTGAGTTATGGGTCGAGGACGAGAATGGCTATATAGATTTTGTTGGTCGTCTTGATGGTAATGATGAAGAATCATATACTCGTTATGATGGTCAGAGAATGTCTTATTTTGATATGGAGAATATGATAGCTGCATTGAAGGTTGCTTCAGAGGATGAAGAGTATAGAATTAATGGCGTAATTCAGGTTAATTCTATGAGTAGTTTTCTTCCTGAGATTATTGATGATCTGGTAGTTCTTCAGAAGACTGCTTATGATTGTTTGTATGGGGATAATCCTCCTGATGATCTGGAGAATTC
>JAQICF010000238.1 GCA_027858795.1 Candidatus Delongbacteria bacterium
GTTGGTATTATTATTGTATTATATATTAGCTTAAGCAAGTTCACACCATTTATTATAATTAATTATGCAATTATTTCATTCTAGCTAAAAAATAAGAAAAATCAGTTAATAAAGCAAAATGTTTATTACATATAAACGTCGAATATAACAGCCTTTTTTATTGTATAAAGTTCTAAATAAGTATAACTTTATAAAAGCATAAACAAAATAAGAATGGGATTAAAATGATCAAAGGATTTTTACCAAATAGTAATAAAGAAATAAAAAAACTAGGCTGGAAACAAGTTGATGTAATAATTGTTACAGGAGATGCATATATTGATCATCCAAATTCACAAGTAGCTGTTTGTGGTAAGTTTTTGGATAAAAATGGTTATAATGTGGCAGTCTTAGATATGCCTAATATTCAGAAAAATGAAGAATGGACGATATTTGGAAAACCCAAATTGTTTTTCTTAGTTATAACAGGTGAAGAAGATTCAATGGTCTCAAACTATACTCCCTATATCAAACTTAAAACTTCTGATCAATATTTACCCGGAAATAAAAAAGTAAATAGACCTGACAGGGCTTTGATAAGGTATTGTAATAAGATAAAAGAACTATATAAAAATTCAAAGATCGTTATAGGTGGAGTTGAGGCAGCTGGAAGAATGGCATCACATTATGATTTTTGGTCAGAGAAAGTAAGAAAACCGATTCTATTTGATACTAAAGCTGATATTTTATTGTATGGTAACATGGAATTTAACCTAGTGAAAATTGCAGAGCAATTAAGAGCAAACGGAGAGATCAAATATTTCAATGCTCTGACAGGTATTGCTCATATATCAAATGAAATTTCTGAAAGAATGAAATATACGGAATTGCCTTCATTCGAAGATATGAAAGATAATAAGGATAATTTTCTTGAACATGAGAGGGTTCTGCATTCTAATCAGAATCCGTACAATTCAGAAACATTAATTCAGAAAGTTCTTAATCGTTATTTGATAATAAATAAACCTAATATTCCAATGGAACCAAATGAAATAGATTCAATTTATGGTTCAAGTTTTACTTTTAAACCCCATCCTAAGTATAAAGAAGAAATCCCTGCATATGAAAGGATTAAAGATCAAATACCTACTCATAGAGGAACTTTGGATGCATTATCTTTTACTCAAGATATATTTACTCAAGGAAGATTGATCTCTTTCAGGTCTAAAAGTTCAATATTAAAGAATATCATTTTCTTCACTAAAACAAAGATATTTAATAAAATGATTAATAATTTTTATGGAATAAGATCAAATTATTACGGGATTTCTGTTAGAAATGAAGAAAAATGTAGAAAATGTGAGCTGAGATCATGTATTTATCCATCAGTTTGTAAAAACCTTTCCAAAGGTACTAGAGCGATGGTTGAGGTGTCTAAAGAAGTTGATGAAGTTAAGAATGTAAGAAATAACTTCTATGCATCAAATATGGATTTGACACTTTTAATGAGTGATACTGATGCGTTTAAAGAATACATCATGAAAGGGATAAACACATACGGAGTTCTTGCTTATTTTACGAAAAATAATTTTCTAAATAATTTAATGGGATTACCTGAATATGCTAAAGTTGAAGAATTTATAGAGAGTTTTATTAAAAGATCAGGAGAGTATTCAAAAAAATATGAGTTAAAGATAAATGTTTTAGCAGGTTATCCCGGAGAAGTATATGAAGATACTGTAGATAATGTTTTGGAAGCATTGAAGTTAAAGGTAACAATAAATCAGATAATGCCATTTATACCTTTACCTATGACAATTGCTGCATGCCAGTATTATACCGGCAAAGATCCATTTGATAGGGGAGAAGTTACTGCAAGTAAAAAGCTAAGTGAAAAGAAAAACATAGTAGCAATTTACAATCATAATAATAAATCCAATTTTAAGGTTATTCATAGAATCTTACATGATATAGGTAGAAAGAAAGATATTAATAAGATATTGAAAATGGGTAATAAATAATGAATCCTGTAAATGTAAAAAGAGTCTCAATTGAGACTCTTTTTTTTGTAGCGGGAGCAGGATTTGAACCTACGGCCTTCGGGTTATGAGCCCGACGAGCTACCAGACTGCTCCATCCCGCGATTATGAGCACAAATATATATTTTTTAGTTTGTGAAGTCAAGTTTTATTTTGTAATTTCTTTCCTAAGGTAATTCTAAGGTTAAAAGATTGAAAAAAAAGATATTATATGCAGTGCTTAATTGGGGACTTGGACATGCTACAAGGTCAATGCCTATAATTAAAGAACTGATAAAAGATAATGAAGTTATCCTGGTTTCTACGAGTAGATCATTGTTGCTTCTCAAGAAAGAATTCCCAGAATTAGAAATTATTGACTATCCTGATTACTCAATTAAATACACGAAACATGCTAAATTTCTATTTATTTCTTTAGCACTTCAAATTCCAAAAATACTCATAGGGTTGTATAGAGAGCATAAGTTTGCTGCTAAGATCACTAGAGAAAAAAAAATTGATTTGATCATCTCCGATAACAGATATGGAATTTACAATTATAAAGTACCCTCTTATTTTATTACTCATCAACTTAGATTTAAAATGCCAAAAGGATTAAAATTTCTCGAAAATTTAACAGAGTACTTTAATAAATTTTATTTTAGAAAATATAAAAAGATATTTATCCCTGACAATGAGAACGAACCTAATTTCTCAGGGAAATTATCTCATAATACAAGAAGAATAAAGAAGGGTAAACTTCGATATGTGGGTTTACTTTCTGATACAAAAGAAACTGAAAGTATTATCTCTGATTATTTGGTATTAATTTCCGGACCTGAACCACAGAGAACAAAATTTGAAAATATGGTCAGAGAACAAATTAAAGATATTGAAGGTAAAAAGATATTAGTCTTGGGAAAAACTGAAATTGAAGAAACAGAATCAGAGAAGGATCTTGAAATATACTCACATTTATCAAGAGAAAAAATATCAAAGATGATAAATGGAGCAGGACTGATAATTTCCCGTCCGGGTTATTCTACAGTGATGGAAGTTGCAGCAGCAGGGAAGAAGGCATTGTTTATTCCAACACCGGGTCAAACAGAGCAAGAGTATCTCGCTGAGTATTATAAGGATAAAGGTTTATTCCATTATGTTCCTCAAAATGAAATGAATTTGAAAAATGATATTCCTGCAGCTGATGAGTTCAAAGCAATAGAGAAACAAAAAGTAAATGACATTGAAATGATATTAAAAGAGCTTGAATTATAATAAATGGGACTGTCACCCTGAATTTATTTCAGGGTCTAAAAAAAGGATAAAAAGATAGATACTGAAACAAGTTCAGCATGACAAGCAAGTAAGATAAGGCAGGAATAAATTTATAATGTTTAAATCGCTAAATATTTACACAATAATTTTATTTCTAATTTCATTTAATCTTCTCTTTTCAAAAGAAATTAAATATGAGTTTGTAGGGGAGATGTATTTCCCTTCAAGTGTTATTTTAGATCAGATTGATTTTTCTAACAATGAGAAATATTCAGATAAAGAAAATATTGAAGAAACTATAGATGGAATACTAAAATTCTATTCAAACTCAGGTTTCCCTTTATGTACGATAAAAGTAATTGATCTCAACTCAGATGAAGATTCTACTTATTGTAAGATTAAGATCACCTCAGGAAAGTATGTCAGAATATTCTTTATAGAATTTGAAGGTAATAAAGTTTGTGATCAAGATTTTCTTGTCAGAGAAACTAGACTTAATGTAGGTTCTAAATTCAGTGAAGAAGAAGTCAAAATTGCAATGAATTATTTATATAAGACCGGCTTATTTAATATCAAACCTGAATATTCTATTATTAAAAAGAAGGGGAAGCTGGGATTAAAGATTGATCTTAGTGAAAAAAAATATTTTAAAGGAATGTTCTTAGGGGGAATAAGTAATTCTGATGATGAGTCAGAATTTGTGGGAAGTGGGGAATTCCTTGCCGAGAATATCTTTGGTACAAATAGAAAAGCAGGTATCAAATGGATCAAGAAAACTAAAACTGATGAAAAAATTCACTTAATGTATCAGGAACCATTCATATTATCGTTACCTATTTCAAATAGATTTGTATTTGAGCAGGAAAATGTTGATTTACAATATTTAAAAAGAAAGTATAAATTATTTACGGAATGGACTATTGACCCTGAATCTGATTTGTTTGTAAGCTATTCACTGGAAAATTTCTATCCAGATTCTGTCAATTCTGTTATTACTTCAGATATTGAAATCAATCGTTATGAAGGCGGAATGAAATATTCAACAATGTACAATAGTTCATTAATACCAAGTGAATCAGGTTTTTCTTTATCAGGTAGTGTTAGTAGTATAAATACAAAATTTGCAGGAAAAGATTCTACCATCAATGCCGTTCAACTTGATGTGAATATGAAAAAAATATTTAAAATAGATAAAAGAATATTTTTTGTGACCAATAATGAGTATTCTCAGTTATTTAGCTCTAAAGAGATTGATAGTTTCAGCAAGATAGTATTCGGGGGAGCATACGGATTGAGAGGGTATCAGGATGAAAGTTTTCTTAGTGATATAAAATTTCTTTCAGAATATGAATTGATTTTTACGCCTATTATGGATCTTGGGCTTGGATGCTTTCTTGACATTGCAGGATTTAATCCAAACAAAGAAAAAATTATGGATATTAAAGATATCGAATTGAAATTTGGATATGGTATAGTTTTATCCTATTTGAAGAATGCAAACGAAATTCAATTTACTATAGGAATTCCAGGAGATAAAGGTTTTGGAGAATCTATGGTGCATGTAAAATATTCATATAGATTTTAGTTCTAGATTTTAGTTTCCTGAAGTAGCTATACACAATCCGAAAAAATTGTTATACCCATGTTCTTTTAGAGTTTTGTATATCTCTTTGGTAGTTGCCTGAGTTGTGATCAGATCATCGACTACAATAATAAAAATATTTTTATCCAATGAAGGTGTATCCAGTTTAAATATCCCGCTTACGTTACTTTTTCTATCACTATTATCAACTTTAGTCTGAGAAACATTATCTTTTTTTCGTTTTATAAGTTCTTCATTAATGGGAATGTCTAGTTCTTCAGATAGACCTTTAGATATGAACAGGCTCTGGTTGTATCCTCTTGTTTTAATTCTTTTCTTATGAAGTGGAACCGGAAATAGAATAGAATTTTCATTATTAAATATTTCGGATAAATGTTTTGCAGCTTCCTTACCCAATATCTGTCCAATTTCAGGTCGGGAATTATATTTTAATTCAAAGATCAATTTTTTGATACTGTTATTATATTGAAATACAGCAATATATCCGGGATCAGTATTTTTGTGTAATTGTAAATTGGATAGGCATTTTTTACAGACAAAAAGTTCATCATTTAGGTAATCTTCACAGATAAGGCAGGAAGCTGGAAAGAAAAATGATGATAGGGAGGAGAGGATATTTTTAAAGAAGTTTTTCATAGCTGTGTGGTGTCTCCGTAGGTTGAAACCTACGGTTATGGGGGTTATATCCCGTTGGGATAATACTACTTTATAATATTTTGCAGTTCTTTCATGAACTCTTTCACATCTTTAAATTTACGGTAGACGGATGCGAAGCGGATATAGGCAACTTCATCTGTCTTTTTTAATATGTCAATTACAAGTTCTCCGATAACATTTGATTTGATAGTACCTGAATAATTGTTTGTAATTGAATTATAAACATCATCAACCATCTTTTCAATCTGTTCAGGAGATATATGTCTTTTCATGCAAGCTAAAGAAATGCCTTTTTTAATTTTTTGACGATCATATTCTTCTATGATACCATTATTCTTTTCTACGAGAACTTCAGCTTTTTCAATATATTCATAAGTTGTAAATCTATGACCACATTCAGTACATTCTCTTCTTCTTCTGATTGCGGTGCCATCTCTGACAATTCTTGAATCAATTACTTTATTTTCAGATTTAGAGCATTTAGGGCATTTCATATTTTTTCTCAGTTTTTATTAACACCTGTAAAATTAAGCTAAAATATACAAATTATGCAAATTTAATTTTGAAGTTTATAATTTAATGATTACATTGATTTAACAACCTATTAAACTGGAGATTTGAAATGAAGCAACTAATAATATTTCTTACGATACTAATTTCTTTAACCTTTATTTCTTGTGATTCAGATTACTCTGGAGAAATATCAGATACTTTTAATGTGTACTACGTTGTTGAAGGTGATAGTTTAACAGCTTACAATATTGAATTTCTTGTAAATAGTGCAAATGATACAATTACAATTGGTCCTTTAACAGGTAATTTCGTTTCTGATACATTAAATATCAATCATCAGGCAACAGAATCGGACTTATACTACATAAAACTTTCAAGGATGTTTACTCCTCCTGTCTATGATACCTTGGTAGTGAAGGTATTTAAAGGTTTGAGTGAATTTGATGTTGATTCTTTACTAATTGGATCAGGTGAAGTAGAATTGAAAGGGCAGTTTTAATTGTAAGTTTACATTAGGTTCTTAAAGTATCGAAATATTCTAAGTACTCACAGTCTTTATTGTTTCCATGTTTTATCACTTTTTCAAGTAATATGAAAATCGCTGTTTTACTATCCTGATAGCTTGACTTAAGCTTAATGTCACACTCTAAAAAATATCTCAGAATTCTGATCAATTCAGCAGCTTTATATTTTTTTGCACATGTAATAGTATCAGCATCTCTCCAGGCATTGTTGAAGCCCTGTTTCTTTGCGGCTGCATCTACAGTAATTTTATTCGTCAAAGCTACATAACTTATCTCAAAAGCTGATACAAATATTCTAGATAGAAATAAATTTATACCTATTGGATCCATTCTATTTGTTTTAGATCTTATAATATTATCGCATATATTTATAGCTTTGTTAATGTCTTTATTGACCACACTGTTCTGGAGTTTGAAAATATTAAACTCTTTTGAAATTCCAAGGACACTTTCGATAGTATCTTCTGTTATCTCATGACCGGATGAATATTCGATAAGTTTATCTATCTCAGAGGCAATATTAGAAAGATGAGACGATATACTAATAGATAGAAGCATAAGTCCTTTATTACTTATCTTCATATTTTTTGACATTATATGATTCTTCATCCATTGCATAATTTCTCTTTCATTTTTCTGCTTGAATTCTTTTGAGAAACTATTTGGATGCTTTGCTATCTCTTTGAAAAATACTTTTCTCTTATCGGGTTTTATTCCTGTTAGGATTAAGACGGTTGTGTCAATATTCTTCTTAATGAATTTTGACAATAGATTGGTTACTTCCATGTTCATCTTTTCTATGTTAGAAATGTAAACGATCCTTTTTTCTGCCATTACAGGTAAAGAAAAAAGAGCAAGACTGATACTTTCAGCAGAAACATTCTCTTCATTGAAGTGGTTATAGTTGAAATCTTTAAGATCTTCGTTCATGTATAATGGAATGATTTCATGTACTTTTTGTTCAATTGAATACTGATCTTCTCCTGTGAAGAAATATATTCTGTGCTTGTTTATATCTATATTTCCTGTTGCTTTTGCCATAGGTCAGAAAATTAAGGGATTTTTTATGTTTAGGCAAAAGAATAATGTTGTAATTCCTGTCCACATACATGATATGATTATAATAAATCTCCTGCGCCGCTATTTGTCCCTTGTGTATATTTATATTACCTATGTGTTGAATACGAAGTGGGAAGGCGTGGGAGCATTCCCTTACATAAAAAGGAGAATATATGGGTTATAATTTGATTTCAAATTCAGGTTGCGAATTTACAATGACTAATTGGACCTGGCATATTTTACTGCATATTGCGAAGGATCACGGTTGGGTACCAGCAGGTACGGAATTATGGGTCGAGGACGTCTTATTTTGATATGGAGAATATGATAGCTGCATTGAAGGTTGCTTCTAAGGATGAAGAGTATAGAATTAATGGTGTTATTCAGGTTAATTCTATGAGTAGTTTTCTTCCTGAGATTATTGATGATCTGGTAGTTCTTCAGAAGACTGCTTATGATTGTTTGTATGGGGATAATCCTCCTGATGATCTGGAGAATTC
>JAQICF010000047.1 GCA_027858795.1 Candidatus Delongbacteria bacterium
TTTGATAAACCTCATCAATCAAAGCCTTTTAATCCTGTAATAGCATCTGTCTTTTATAAAGCCGGATTGATAGAGAATTGGGGAAAGGGAACTTTGAATATTATAAAAGAGTGTAAAGAGCAGGGGTTACCAATCCCGATTTATAGGTATGAATGGACAGCTGTAAGTGTCACATTCTATAAAGCTCAAGTTGACACCCCAATCGACACCAAGAGTTCGGAAAATGTCACCGATAATGAGGGAGCAAATGATACAATAAATGATACAATAAATGATACAATAAAGTCGATGCTCAGCCTAATTGAGTCAAATCCCCGAATAACGCGAGAAGAAATAGCTGATACATTAAAAATAAGTACGGTAAGTGTATCGAGAAAAATAAGTAAACTCAAGGGTTCTGGTATAATCAGTAGAGTCGGTTCTAAAAAAACCGGTCACTGGATAATATTAAAAAACAATTGACAATTTATCCCGATAAATCGGGAATAATTAAAACCGTAGGGGTCGCCTAACAGTCGACCCCGAAACGGATTAAAAGATTTTCACAGGAAGCAAGGAAGAAAAGGAAGGGATTCCGTAGGGGAAGGTTCCCACACCTTCCCACCTGGCGATATAAATAAACAAGGGAATGACCACCCCGTCAGCTTTGGCTGACACCCCTCCAAGGGAGGGGAATGAATAGCGAAGACAGAAAAGGAAGTGTACGATAATATCGTACAACTGAAATTCAAGGCTAAAGATAATTAATACTATACGACTAATTGCTTTCTACTGAGGATTTATTGCGTGGAACAAGATTAAAAGATATATTACAGGTACCAAAGAAGAGTAAAAACAATTTACAATGGATAATGAGTTCGTCACCCTGAATTTATTTCAGGGTCTAAAACGATTAAAAGATAGATACTGAAATAAATTCAGCATGACAAAAAAACAATGATTTAAATTAGGAATGATATATGTTTAAAGGAAAAATTTTACTTATCACAGGTGGAACTGGTTCATTTGGTAATGCAGTTCTATCTAGATTTTTGGATACTGACATTAAAGAGATCAGGATATTTTCAAGAGATGAACTTAAGCAAGATGATATGAGGAGAAGATTAAATAACTCCAAATTGAAATTCTATATCGGTGATGTTAGGAATTATGATAGTATTTATCAAGCAATGAAAGGTGTTGATTATGTTTTTCAAGCAGCAGCTTTAAAACAAGTTCCTTCTTGTGAATTTTTTCCTATGGAAGCTGTAAAAACAAATGTTCTTGGAACTGGAAATGTTTTAAAGGCCGCTATTGCACAAAAAGTTAAAAATGTCGTTGTTTTAAGTACTGATAAGGCAGCTTATCCTATAAACGCAATGGGTATTTCTAAAGCAATGATGGAAAAAGTTGCTATTGCTGAATCAAGAAATGTTTCAGAACAAGAAACAATTATATCCGTTACAAGATACGGAAATGTTATGGCTTCTCGTGGTTCAGTTATTCCTTTATTCATAGAACAGGTCAAGAATGGGAATCCTATCACTATAACCGATCCAAATATGACAAGATTTTTAATGAGTTTAGAAGAGTCAGTTGATCTTGTTCTATTCGCATTCAAAAATGCTAAGCAGGGTGATCTATTTGTACAAAAAGCAGATTCAAGTTCACTTAGAGATCTTGCTCAAGCAATATTAAATTTATTTAAAGCTAAAAATAAAATTCAGATCATTGGTACAAGACACGGTGAAAAGAAATATGAAACTCTTTTAACAAGAGAGGAAATGGCTTTTGCAGAGGATCTTGGGGACTTTTTTAGAGTACCTGCGGATACAAGAGATTTGAACTATGCTAAATTCTTTTCTAAGGGAGAAGAGAAGGTTGTAGAATTAACTGATTATAATTCAGATAATGTAAATCTACTCGATGTGAAAGGTGTTGAAAAGAAATTATTGAAACTGGATTCTGTGAATAAAGAAATAAAGGCATGGAAAAGATAAAGATTAATGTTCTCACAGAGGCACAAAGAAAGGTTGTTTACAGGAAGCAAAGAAGAAAAAAAGAAGGGTTGATGTAGGGGAAGGTTCCCACACCTTCCCACTTAACGATAAAAAAACAAGATTGCCACGGATTAACAAATCCTCGCAATGACAAATAGAGAAAAATATTATGAAAAATATATTAATCACCGGAGCCAAAGGCTTCATTGGTAAGAACTTAACTGCTTCTTTTAAGGAGTTTAAGGATAAGAACTTATTTTTGAATGATATAGAAGATTCACTTGATACTTTGAAGGAATATGTTCAGTCAGCTGATATAATATTTCATTTGGCAGGTATAAATAGACCAAAAGAAGAATCTGAATTTACTACGGGTAACCTTGGTTCACTGGAACAAGTTATAAATTTTTGTGAATGTAACGATAAAAAGATACCAATAGTTCTTACTTCTTCCATTCAGGCAGATTATGATAATCCTTACGGAGTCAGTAAAAAGCAAGCTGAAGAAGCTTTGATCAGTTATGGAATGCGTAATAATGTTAAAGTTTACATCTATAGACTGAAGAATGTCTTTGGTAAGTGGTGTAGACCGAATTATAATTCTGGAATTTCTACCTTTACTTATAACATAGCTAACGATCTTCCGATAACTGTTTCAAGCAAAGATAATGTTGTAAATCTTGTCTATATTGATGACATTATCGATGAATTCATTAACCTACTTGATCGTCAAAATGTAGACATTGAGAAATATTACCATGAGATAGCTATTTCTTATTCTAAGACTTTAGGTGAGATAGTCGATACTTTAAATAAAATTAAAGATTCAAGGAATGATCTTACTTTACCTGATATGAAAGATGGTTTTGAGAAGAAACTTTATTCTACTTTCCTTAGTTATCTTCCGAAGGATAAATTTTCATATGATCTTAAGATGAATGTCGATAATAGAGGTTCTTTTACTGAATTTATCAGAACTGAAAATAAAGGTCAAGTTTCAGTAAATATTTCAAAAGCCGGAATCACTAAAGGTAATCATTGGCATCATACCAAGACAGAGAAATTCCTTGTTGTTTCTGGAAAGGGAGCTATTAGATTCAGAGATATAAATAGTGAAGAAATTATTGAATATCTAGTTTCAGGTGAAAAACTTGAAGTTGTAGATATTCCACCTGGGTATACGCATAATATTTCTAATCTTGGTGATAAAGATATGGTAACTGTAATGTGGGCAAATGAAGCATTTGATCCGGAAAAGCCGGATACGTTTTATTTGGAGGTGTGAAAAGATAGCAAGGGGAATTGTTGCAACAAGGGGATATATCCCCTTGTCCGGTTATGCCGGTGCAACAAAATGGAATTGATTAAAAAACGAGAATAAACATGAAAAAACTTAAAGTATTGACTGTAGTTGGGACT
>JAQICF010000090.1 GCA_027858795.1 Candidatus Delongbacteria bacterium
TTCTTGTTGATGATAACAATGGTGAACAAAACTATGGTTTTAATATTTTTGATAGACCAAAAAGATCCTTTCCTGAGACTATTGAGTTGTCAAAGACCATACAGAATATGGAAGATGGACCAGATAAGCAAAACGCTTTAAATGAATTGTATGCAGGGTCTCATCAAAGAATTTTTATGGGAAAAAGTAGGAATAATGATGTTTCAGTTAGATTATGTGACAGTAAAGGAAAAGATAGGATCCGTATGGTAATTGATAGTAATGATGTACCTCGAATGGAATTTTTGGATGGTCAAGGTAAGGTTATCTATAGTTTACCACCTGCTCAACAAGAATAAAAAGTTAATTAAGGTGAAGTTTTTTCATGAACATACAGGATAATAAATATTCCATCAAACGATACGACTTGTCAGAAGATAAGTCTTTACAAGCATGGAATGCCGCGGATGAATATCTTTTACAGGCTATGAACGATCAGGAAATTAAGCCTAATAATCTGAGTATATATAACGATAGATTTGGTTTTTTAGCTTGCCATTTAAATGAATTCAATCCTTCTGTGGTCATTACCAATAAAAGTCAGCAAAAATCTATCGAATCAAATTTGAAAGCTAATGATCTACCTTCTGTTAATTTTGAGTACCCGATATATGACTTAGACAGTAAGATGGATATTGCTTTAGTTAAAATCCCGAAGTCGTTAGATCTGTTCAGATTATTCCTTGAACATATCACACAGAATTCAACCGATGATGTAACCGTTCTTTGTGCATTTATGACCCGCTATTTCAGTCCTAATTTATTAGAAATTGCTAAGGAATATTTTGAAGTGATTGAACAAAGCAGGGCTCAGAAGAAATCAAGGCTGTTGATCCTTAATAAAAAGAAAAAATCTATTCAAAGAGAAATGATCACATCTTTGACTTATAAAGATCAAGAATACAGGCAGTATTTGGGAGTGTTTTCAGCTGAACATATTGATTATGCGACTCAATTTTTCTTAGATCATCTTGAAGTTAAAAAGACCGATCAATATATATTAGATCTGGCATCCGGGAACGGAGTTATAGGTAATGAAATATTCAAGCAGCTTCCCGATGCTGAAATTCATTTAATGGACGATTCATTTCTTGCTGTAGAATCTGCAAAGCTGAATATCTCAGGAGATAATATTCACCATCATTTTAATAATGAATTATCAATTTTTGATTCTGATTCGTTTGATCTGATCGTGACTAATCCACCTTTTCATTTTGAGTATGAAATAAATATCCAGGTTCCGCTTCAACTTTTTAGAGGATGTCATAGATGTTTAAAAAAAGGTGGTAATCTTCAGATCGTTGCTAATAAACATTTGAATTATAAAACACATTTGGAGCGATTATTTAAGACAGTTCAGGTTATCGCTGAAGCCAAAAAGTTTATTGTTTATAAGTGTGTGAAGTAACAACCTATGACTTCTAATTTCTGACTTTTTCCAATTGCAATTACATTTGGGATAAATTAAATTATTTATCTGACTAAATAAATAATGAAGGAATTGATCATGAAAAAAAATATTTATTCTCAACTATTTTTCTTCTTTGTCGTTTTGATTTTTGTGAAAATCTCTAATGCTCAGGAATTCGGAATTACTAAACAAGAGGTTAGCAGAATATCAAATACAGGGCATAATGTTCAGATATGGGAAGTATTGCAGGATTTTACCAAGAAAGGAGAATATGAAGTAAGTATTAAGCATGCCGTTGCAGGAGAAGTTGGAGCTTTTTTCATAATTGCATGGGCTGATACAAATAACGATGGAAAGCCCGATAAGGAAATTGGACGTTCTGAACTGAAGATCGTATCGAAAGATGGTGATTGGAGCTCTTGGAATTTCAAATTAGACTTCAATAGAATTTTTGTAGGTAATACATGGAAAACATCTAACGAGAAAGTCTACTATCAGAATGGTGGTAAGGTTGAAGGTTATTCAGGACTTTCCAATACTCTTTTTTATTCAAGGAAATTTAATGGTAAACCTAGTCAATCTACTTCTCCAAGATTTACGAATATTAAAGTAAAGTTGATAGATTAAATAAAACACCTTAAAGTGCTGTAGGTACGACTTAATAATTTTACAAGAGTATATGATTCTTACTTTTTCCCATTGCAGTCCCGAGTTATCGGGATAACAAAAACAGGGGAGAATAATTAGGTTGTATCCTGTACGGTCTGGAAAACGGATTAATGATCCGAACTCTCAACCCACAACTTTTAAAAAGATTGCAATTATCTTATCTATAAATTACATTACTAATTCTTAAAAATTATTAGAGATACATGAGACAAAAATGAAATTTCAACCATTTCCCGAAATAGAATCTGAAAGGCTTATTCTTAGAAAAATTGTGAAATCAGACAGTCAAGCTATGTTATTCTTACGTTCTGAAAAAACTGTCAATAAATACAATGATACACCTGAAGAAAAAAAGATTAAAAATTTATCTGATGCTATAAAATGGGTCAAAAAAGTAGATGAATATATAGAAAAAAATGAAGGCATTATTTGGGGAATAACTTTTAAAAATGATCCTAGACTTATTGGGACAATTGGTATTGGGAATTTTTCGAATAACTATAAAACTGCTGAAGTTGGATTTGAATTAGATCCTAAATTTCATAGTAAAGGGATTATGAGTGAAACTCTAAAAAAGATCATTGACTTTGGTTTTATAGAATTAAAACTCGACAAAATAGAGGCAATTACACATAATGAAAATGAGAGTTCTATAAAATTATTAGATAGAAATGGTTTTAGCTTAAATGAGAATAGAAAAGATCCTGATAATAAATCAACTATTTTTTATGAACTTGAAAAATCCAGCAGTTAACATTGGCTAATGACTTTAATTCTCCATTGTCAATTGTCCCTTGTCCATTGTTTTTTGCTTTCCTCCAACTTCTAACTTCTGACTTCAAAAAACACCTACGGGGGCTTTTTTATTATCATTTTTTTTGAAAAATATTATTCCTGAAATTGACTGGTATGCTTATGTTATTCGAATGTATGGATAAGGATATGTATTAAATGTGAAAATAAATAAACATAAGACTTATAGAGTAGGTAAAATACAAGCATTGAAGAACAAGCAAAATAAAATGTAATAATTCTCATATCTAAAAGTTAAAAAATTATTTAGCTTGGTGCAGCATTATGACTTGAAAATGAAATAACTTAAATTCTAAAATGGAAAAACTAATGAAAAAAACAGTAATACTATTAACTGTAATGATCTTTGTTATTATGATCAACACATTTGCACAAGAAACTAAATCTGGTAAAGTCGAAAGGTTATCATTCACATATGAAGATCTACCAGAGATTACGAATCCTGAAACCTTTATGCCATGGATGGATTTAGGAAAAATGATCTCAGTTTTAAAAGATGTTAAGCATGTAAAGTATAGAAGAGAAAGTATAGCAGAGAAAAAAATTAGCACGATCTTGTCTAAAATAGCTGTAGATACATTAAACCAAAGTGTCGAATTCACAAACCTTATGATCACGAAGAATGATACGATGCAGTTTTCTCAGAACTATAAGGATGAAATGTCAGAAGCATATAATTATTTTTTCCCAAGAAATGAGATGATGTTTTACAGATTCGTTGGTGTTGAAACTTTAGAAGTACCAGCAGGTAAATTTGAATGTACAGTTCTTGAAGGATATGATGATGAAACTAAGGTTAAATACTGGATGATAAACGATAAGCCCGGTATCTTTGCAAAGATAATTGAAGAAGGGGAAGATCATTTTGGAAATTTGGAGCAAATTGTTTACGAATTGGAAGAAATAAAATAATCGGAGATAGATATGAAAAGGCTTCTTAAATTTGAGAAGTCTTTTCTGTTTCTAAGTTAGAGATATTAATACTAAATTTGTTACGAGAGTACTATTTTTATTGTACAAATAATGTGATTTTAAAACATTATTGTAGTTTCTAGGCATAATTTATGCTTGGCGCAATTATTGCATTTATTTAATATATGATTTAAAAAATCATTAAATGAGGAGGAAATCATGAAAATTAGTTTGAAACTATTAAGTGTGTTTATAGTAATCATCTATTCATTGTCATTTTTATCTTGCGACAAATCAAACCCTACGGAGCCTACGGATCCAAATATTGCGACCGATTACTCAAAAGTAGAACACTGGTTATCAATTCCTACTACTCTTTCTCCTGTCGACATTTTTTACTATTACCCTACGGCATGGCAGAAAGTTAATGAAAGCGATCCTATCATTTGTGAAATCGACAATCCCAGCATGCTTATAGGCGCTCCATCTGCGTTTGGCAGACAGGCGACAGCATTTGAAACAGCAGGTAATGTTTACGCTCCATATTATAGGCAGGATGATGCTGTTTCAACTCTACTTTTGCCATCTGAAGAACAGGCTGAAGTAGTAGGAGGAATTCCTACGATGGACGCAATAGCAGCTTTCGACTATTACATCAAACACTTTAACGATGGACGACCTTATATTTTGGTCGGACATTCGCAAGGAGCGATCGTTCTTAGTAATCTTTTATCAGAATATATGAAAGAAAATCCATCAGCATACGAGAATATGATTGCTGCCTATGTTATCGGCTGGCCCATTACCGCGGATTATCTTGCCAAAAACCCACATTTAAAATATGCTGAAGGGCCCTATGATACGGGAGTGATCATTTCGTATAATACACAGTCACCTAATATGAGCGGTGTCAATCCCTTATTGGATGGGAAGATAGGTATTGTGATAAACCCTATCACCTGGACAAGAGACGAAACTCTTGCCACTGTAGAAGAAGGACTCGGTTCATTTATGCCTGATGCGAATATGGTTCCTGAATATGTCCCTCAATTCGCTGATGCGCGTGTAAATATTGCTAAAGGTGTGTTGGAGTGCTCTACTGCTGCTGATGATGAATTTATAGCATATATAGTTTCTATGAGTGGATTACCCGAAGGGGTTTATCATTCATTTGATATACCATTCTATTATTATAACCTCAGACAAAATGCGGAGAATCGGGCTAATAAATTCTTAGGAAAATAATACGGTTTTTTTTCTCCATTTATTAGCTGTTTGGGAGCAAATATATAACATTGATTTTAATTCCCTCCTCTAACTTCTGACTTCTAACTTCTAAATTTATAATCTTGCAATTACTTCATTGATAAATTACATTGCTAATTCTTAAAAATTGTTAGAGATACATGATGAAAAAACGACATATGGCGTTTTCCACACGTTATGCCCAATTTAAGAATAAAATGACATAAAAGGATAAATAATGAAAAACACAATTTCTTTGTTACTGATATTTCTTATAACTATTCTAATAAGTTGTTCACAAGAGATTAAAGAGTCCCAAATAAGTGGGAAAATTATAAATGCTACAAACAGTACAATTAAAATAGGCAACCAAACCATCCCGATAACTGAAGAAGGTAAGTTTACATTTACCAAAGTGATAGAAAGACCTTCTTTTTTAGATGTTTCTTATGCTGATTTGAAATGGACAATATTTCTAAATCCGGAAAGTAGTATTGATATTTTAATTCCAGAAACAAGTCTTGAGTCGATTGAATATACCGGACAGTTAATTTCTTCCAATAAATATTTGCTAAAAACTGGGTCATTATCAGAGGATTTAAATGTTTATTTTAACAAAAACTGGATGCAAATTCATAGGCAAAATCAAGCAGATTATATTTCTACGATAGACTCTTTAAAAGGACTTTATTTGCAGCACCTTACCTCAGATTCCAAAAGATATGAAACTTTTTCTCAAGAATTTATTAAGGCATGGAAGGCAGAAATTGATTTTGGATTTAATACATTAATACTTCGATACCCAGAAAGGTATTTCCAATTTACCAAAAATAAAGTAGAATTGAGTCTCAAAACCATTCATTATCTTAAGTCATCGGAAATAGATAATTCTGAATATTTTGAGCTACCAAGTTATAAAAAATATACTAAAGCATGGATTAACTACCAATCTGAGATTTTGGTTGAAAAAGATGCTTCACTCAAGCATTACAGCCTTAAGAAAATGGAAACGACATTTCAGGTTATTCCTGAAATATTTAACAATCAATATTTAAAAGATTTTTGGTTATCTGAATATTTAAAAGAATATATCGACAAGAATGGTATAGCAAATTCTAAAAAATATGTAAATCAATTTAATGCGATTTGCAAAACCGTAGTTTTCAAAAATGAAATTGAACAATTTGTTGATTCTTTGTTAGACACAAGGAAAGACCATGAAGTAATAATCTACAAGACGGAAAATGATTTCAATCTGGAAGCACATATTTTTAAACCTGAAGATATAAAAGGCACAGAAAAACGTCCAACAATAGTAATATTCCATGGTGGTGGTTGGAATCAAGGGAACCCTTCTTGGGCATTTGGAAGGGCACAGCATTTCAAAGACTTGGGTATGGTAGCCATAGCAGTTCAATATAGATTAACCAATGAACACGGCATAACTGCACTTGAGTCAATGTCAGA
>JAQICF010000245.1 GCA_027858795.1 Candidatus Delongbacteria bacterium
ATTCTATACGAGTATTTTAGAGATAAATTTCATGAGATAAGTGAATATGAAATTAAATTAGCAAATTATTCTGAGAGTTTATTTGATCATGTTTTAAATCATAAAGATAATCATCAACAAGGTAATTCATTTGTTAATGTTGGTGTAAGAAAAATTGATATTCAGAATACAATAAATAATTTAATGCTTTACGAATCACTAGATGATTATACACTAACAATGATAAATGAAAAAATATGTTCAGTAAATGTAGAAAATAAGAAGAAGATTAATACTGATCGAAATCTTTTACATAAAAATTTTATTTCGTTTTCCTTAATATTTACTCCTAATTCTAATGAATTTTATTTGGACGTAAATCATCATCGAACCAAATTATCTAGTTTTTTATCACAGTTCACTAAAAAGGAAGATCAAATTTTAATAAATTTTTGCAAGTACTTAGGAGATAATAAAGAATTACTTTTAAACAGCAACTCTGATTATAAGATATTTAATTTGTTTAAAATGTGTAAAGTCTTGCTGTAAACAATATTAAAATAATCGAAGGAGTCTATAAATGACAGAAAGAGAAAAATATTTACATGAATTAAAAGAATTTAGAAACTTACTAGAAACTTGGGACAAAACTGAACAAACTGATGACGAAATTAGATCAGAGATAAATAAACGTATAAAAAAAGTACAAAATCTTGCTATCATAGCTGGTACAATGAAATATTTTTCATATTCACCACCAGCGATAACAGGTGGTTATACGATACCAAAAGGAGATCCATTTGTTTGTATATTCACACCACCACCAGAGATTTCTGTTATTCCAATTATTTTTGATATAATAGATGAAACTATCGGAGTAATAGAATCAGATGAGAATTTTACTTTAGAAAAAAACAATACTGAAATAAAAAAAGTCAGAGATAGAATAATGAGTAATCAAATATTTATAGTACATGGAAGAGATAATGAATTAAAAGAAACAACTGCTCGTTTCTTAGAAAAACTATCACTTGAACCTAAAATACTGCACGAACAAACAAGTAAAGGAAGAACCGTGATAGAAAAATTTGAAGAGCATTCTGATGTAGCTTTTGCTGTAGTCTTAATGACACCAGATGATATAGGAGCTTTATCAGGCGAAGAAAATAAACTACAAAAACGAGCAAGACAAAATGTGATTTTCGAATTAGGTTATTTTATAGGTAAATTAGGAAGAGAAAGAGTGATTGCCTTATTGAAAGATGATATAGAATTTCCGACAGATTATGGATCTGTTCTGTATATTAAGGTAGATACTTCTGATGGTTGGAAATTTCAATTAGCTAAAGAATTAAAAGCAGGTGGATTAGAAATAGATATGAATAAGATATAAGGTGAATAAATGAATAAAATTACGTATATCTTTGGTGCAGGCGCTAGTGTTGGTGCTCTCCCGATAGTAAAAGATATCCCTAGTAGGATTTCTCAGCTGATAACAAAGCTAGGCAGTTCAAGATTACAACTTCCAAACACACCCTATTCTTTTAAAGATTTACCACCTGACAAAACATATTTAGATTACCAGAATGAATTAATCGACTCACTTTCTTGGTTGAAAGAAAATTGTGAATTGCACTACAGTGTTGATACTTTCGCAAAAAAACTTAAGATAAAAGACCAAAATGATGATCTAAAAAAACTAAAAATCGCTTTATCTGTATTTTTTGTGTTAGAACAACTAATAAATAAACCAGATAGCAGGTATGATAGTTTTTTAGCATCCATAATAGAAAGGTTGCATGTGTTTCCAGATCATGTAAAAGTGCTTTCTTGGAATTACGATTATCAATTTGAGCTTACATATAGTACTTATACTGATAATCCACATATTTATAAGAATCAAGTAAATTTAGGCGTGTTTTCAAAGAATTGGGCAAATGATTTCTTTGATCATACAGGCTTTACTCTTTTTAAATTAAATGGAACAACTGGATTTAAATATTGGAAGGTGGATAGCTCATATAATTTTATTGAATTTTATAATGGAACTTTAGATAAAGATATTCTAAAAGAAGTTGTACAAAATTATGCAAAAGTGATGTACAGTAATGTTCTAATACCTTCATTATCGTTTGCATGGGAGAGAGATCTATCTGAAGAAAAAGTTTTTGAAAGAGCAATAAAAAGTACTGAAGATACAAGAGTGTTAGTGGTTGTTGGTTATTCATTTCCATTTTTTAATCGTGATGTTGACAGACAAATACTGGATAATATGAATAAACTTAAAAAAGTGTATGTGCAAGATCCTTATCATGCTGAAGATATTATTGAGAGAATAAAAGCTGCGTTAGGAGATGAGCGAATAGAGCATAATAAAATTGTTTTTGAACCAATAAATGATAAAGAGCAGTTTTATTTACCTCATGAGTTATAAGAAAGTAACTATTAAACTAAAAAAGAGAGGTTAAGAATGGAAAATGAAAAAAAGGAAATGATAACTAAAGAATCACTTCATGAATTTATTATGAATGATGAAAACATCAAGAAAATGGACAAGTATGTTATTTTGAAGAATAATAATGACAGAAATATAGTTGAGTTAAAAGAAATTAATGAAAAGCTAATAAACTTCCATTTGAAGAACTTACAACACTTAGAGATCTTTAAGATTGAGGATTTAAGTGAAATTTACATGAACAATCTCGATAGTATAACAATTAGAATAGAAAAACCTTATGGTCGCATAAGTGGTGTTGTAAGAGATGGATTATCATTATTTTATCTTTACCAAGTACTTGTCAGCAAATATACTGATAAAAATGATATCTTAAATTATATTAGAGAGATGGGATTTGAATTTCCAGAGAATTGGAAATTCCTATTAAACTACTTCGAGAAATTAGCAAACGAATTGAAATAGATACATTACAACCATAAGCTTATTTAAAATAAGAAGTCAGTAATTACAGTTGGTAAGTAAGAGGTATGACTAAAAGGGTTAACATGATTTATCATGATGATTTTACAGACAGAGAAATTACAGACGAATTATCGGATGCTGTAAAGAGATACGAAGAGATTGATCCGCAGCTTTTCTTTTATAATTTCATTAACGATACTCTCACGAACGAACAGGTCATTCAGAGGCTTGATGAAGCTATCGCTGATAAGGAATCTATCGAAAGAAATGATAAAACTTTCTGGAAAGCAGATTATTTGCAGTAAGGGGGTAGAATTATGACAAAATATGAGATGGATCGCTTGAAAACCAACATAAAATCTTTTTTTAAGGAATTTAAAAATTATAATATCAAGGAATTAAGTGATGAAAAAATTCAAGAATTCATTAATACCCATTATTTGGATATCGAAAATTTAAAATCAATTTACGCTACTGAATTTAAACGAAGTGATAAAAAAAGTTAGAAATTTAACAAACCAAACAAATTAGCAGACTGTATCAATTTTAAATTTGATAAAACAGAACGAGGTCAATATGTACCAAATAAATAAAATCCAAAACAAGATCACAAAGCTAAAAGAATGCACTTTCTCCGAATTAAAATTTAAAGAAAGAGAACACTTACAAGAATGGCTAGCTGACAATCCCGAATCACTCGGTGAAGAGTTGTTGATCATTCAGAAAGAATTCGATGGCTTTAGTGACACAAAAGAAAGACTGGATCTACTTGCATTAGACAAACAAGGGAATTTAGTAATAATAGAGAACAAACTAGATGATAGTGGCAGGGATGTTACATGGCAGGTTATAAAATACGCATCTTATTGCTCAAGTCTTACTAAGGATAATATAAGCAACATATATCAATCATATTTAAATAAACATTATGAAAATAAGTCAGCGGAAGAATTACTTGTAGAGTTTTTTGATGGTCAGGAATATGAAGAACTTACTTTGAATCTAGGTGCTACTCAAAGGATAATAATGGTAGCTGGTAAATTTCGAAAGGAAGTAACTTCAACTGTATTATGGCTCATGAATTATAATATCAGAATGCAATGTTTTAAAGTGACACCTTTTGCATTAGAAGAGAAATTATTCTTAAATATAGAACAAATATTACCGGTTAAAGATGCAGAAGAGTATTCGATCAGTATGGCTAATAAAGCTAAAGAAGAAATAAAAACTCAGGATGATTTAAAAAGCAGGTATAATATAAGGTTAGAATTCTGGAAAAAATATTTACAAGCCAGCAATAGTGTGAATGACTTATATGGTAATTCCTCACCAACCAAAGATAGGTGGTTAAGAAAAAGTATGGGTATGCACGGGTTGAGTTTAAACATTATTGTAACCGGAGAATATGCCCAGTCAGATATTGCTGTCAATAGAGGAGATAAAGAAGAAAATAAAAAATTCTTTGATTTCCTTTACAAAATGAAAGATAAGATCGAGTTAGCTTTCGGTGATGAACTGATATGGGACAGACAGGATGATAAAATAACTTGCAGAATTAAATCCGTACAAACAGGTGTAAATGTTTTCGATAAGGATGATTGGAGTAAAATGATAAAGTTTCTTGTTGATGCATCAGAAAGAATGTACAAAGCATTTAAAAATCCTGTCAAGAAGTTGAATGAGTGGGCGAAAAGTTATTAAAAAACTTTTTAGGTATGAGGTATGAGGTATGAGGTGCTCATGGATTCGCTGGGTTGTTTAGTTAATTGAGAATGGAGAATGGAGAATTAAAGACAAAAGATTTCCCCGATAATGGATATGAACACCAAGAATGTAGGGAACGCAGGAATGCGTTCCCGGGCAGGGCTTTCATTATTCGCCGGGCAAACGAAAAAAAAACAATTAAAAATAGAGGTAACAGAATGATGAAAAAAGTAATGACTGGTCTGCTTAGTTTAGTGATGTTAGTAATAATAATTTCATGTAGTGATGATCCTGTATCAAGTAAATTAACTAATCCCACAAATGGGAAAGTTGTAGACTCATTTGGAAATCCTATTCAAGATGCTAAGATCGTTGTGTCATATTACAGAGAAGTTTTTAATTCAACAGGTGTTATCAAAATTATCGATCCTGATGAAAAAGATAGTTTAGTAACTATAATTTTTAGTTTACGTAATGAAGGTCTAGTTGAATTAGTAATTCGAAACTATTACACTAAAGAAAAAACTACAGATTTAATAAATGGCATTATGCAAGTTGGATATCATACTGTAACCTGGAGTCTTAAGAATAGTAATGGTAAATATGTTTTTAATGATGTGTATGATTATACTTTAACTGCGGATGGACAAAGTTGGACAAATAGCATGATGGTAACTTATGATTACAATGATGTACTTGAATCTGAAATTGAATACATTGTAAACACAAAGAGTGATGGTAGTTTCTATTTTAATGCTGCAGGATTAATTAAAGATTTCGTAAGTTCTTATTGGGATGGAGTAAATAATCAAGTGCGATTTGCTGATTATGTTAAATTATGGGTTGTTAAAGATGGGTATGAAAATGTTTGTATTGACTCTTTTGATCTGATGGGTGAAAATGAAAGTTTAGAAATCGTTCTGTGATAATACACAAGGACACCAAGAATGTAGCGGGGCAGACTCAACAAGGGGATCGGATCCCCTTGTCTGGCAAAAGCCAGTGAGTCTGATGGTCAGGAATATGAAGAAAATAAAAAATTCTTTGATTTCCTTTACAATATGAAAGATAAAATCGAGACAGCTTTCGGTGATGAACTGATATGGGACAGACAGGATGATAAAATAACTTGCAGAATTAGATTCGTACTAACAGGTGTAAATGTATTCGATAAGGATGATTGGAGTAAAATGATAAAGTTTCTTGTTGATGCATCAGAAAGGATGTACAAAGCATTTAAAAATCCTGTCAAGAAGTTGAATGAGTGGTCGAAGAGCAATTGACAGTTGACAATGGACAATTAATAATTATAAAGAGAGTTATAAGTGATGAGTG
>JAQICF010000177.1 GCA_027858795.1 Candidatus Delongbacteria bacterium
GGTATAATATTATTATCGAAAAGAGTGTTATTAATACTTTCTTCATTTCTTGTCCTCTAATTGGTTTGTCATGCTGAACTTGTTTCAGTATCTATCTTTAAATTCGTTTTAGACCCTGAAATAAATTCAGGGTGACGATCTTTTTTTTTAAGAGGGGACGACTGCTAGGAGTCCTCTACATTAATTATCAATTGTAAATTATCAATTATCCATTGTTTTTCAAGTAATGATCCCTAATTAAACTTGCAATCTTGCACGATTTGTATTCAATAATATCAGAACCGAAAGTAATTGACTTTACATTCGAAGCTATTTTCAGACTATTTGTCAATAAAACTTCATCACAATTTCCCAAAAATTCTCTAGTGAATCCATCTTCTAAAGCTTCAATTTTCTTAAATCCAAACAATCTGTGATCTTTGAAAATATTCTGCTGCATAATTCCGAATAAACAATCATTATTCCCGCCTACGAAATAAAGAATTTTATCTTTTATCGCTATGATATTTGTAAAAGAACCCTCTATTACATTATGATGATGATTTAGAAATAAAACTTCCTCATATTTCTCAGAACCTAAAAGCGAATGGTGGTTTTGCATGTATGACATACTTTTATGTTTATAAAAATTATTCAATCTGGGTTCTTTTAGAGCTAATGCATGAATCTCTTTAGAGTTTCTTTCATATTTATTTACCCTGATCAATGTATTCCATTCTTCTACATTATTTATGGGTAAATACATCATTTTTATCTTAACACAATCTTCTTGAAATCCATTTTCTTCGATAAGTTTGTAAATATAATTTTCGCTGATCAAATTTGGATCAGGTGATGGGATTTTCAGTTCAGTGCAAGAATTAAAGAGCCTTTTCAAATGATCTTTGATAAAATAGATCTTCTTATTTTCGTAAAGGATCGTCTCAAATAATCCATAGCCGTAATTCAAAGCAGGTGAGTCGATAGAAGCCTTAATATTATCTCTGAAGATTATTTTTCCGTCAAACAGTATCTTTCTTCCCATATCTCTTCCATTTTTATTGCATTATAGATGTTGTTTGCTTTATGAATAGTTTCTCTGTATTCCATCTCAGGGTCTGAAAGTAATGTTATTCCACCACCGACATTGAAAGATATATTTCCCTTGTCGTAGAACAGGGTTCGGATCAATATATTGAAATCCGAATTACCATTGAAATTTATATATCCAAAGCTGCCTGTATAAGCACCTCTACCAATGCCTTCAAGTTCTTCTATAATCTGGCATGATCTGACCTTAGGGCAACCCGAGATCGATCCGCACGGGAATAGTGCTTTGAATATCTTTTCATAGCTAACTTTTTTCAAATGACCTTCTATGTCTGAATATAAATGATACACATTATTTAACTTTTTTACTATAGGAAAATCTTTTACAAATACAGATCCTTTGATGCAGACTTTATGCATATCATTTCTAAGAAGATCGACTATCATAGCTAATTCTGCTTTGTCTTTATTGCTGTTTAAGAGTTGTTGTAGATTTTCTTTGTCTTTTGTAGGATCAGCACTTCTTTCAATTGTACCTTTTACAGGTGAAGTAGTTAATATTTTGTTTTCTATCCTGAAAAATCTTTCCGGAGTTGTTGAAATTATATAGCTGTCATTTATCTTTGAAAATACACCGAATTCGATTGGATTTGACTGTGATAATCTTGATGCTAGTTCAGTTGGTTCTATGTCAGTAGTTCCGGTTATTTCTCTTGTCAAATTTGCTTGATAAATATCACCTTGTTTTACATATTCTTTGATCTTTTCCACACCGTTTTTAAACTCATCTCTCGACAGGGAAGAGTCGATATATTTTGAAGATCCTCCCGCATTTTTCTCTATTTCTAAATTGAAGATATTTTCAAGGTTGAATTTCTCATATTCAAATTCGAAATTTAATTTCACAATTTCAACTGAGTTGCTTCGTTTATTGTCTGTTATAATATAATATTCATAAATTACAAAATGTATCTGAGGTAAGCTTCCATGTTTTAAACCTGCAAACAATCCTTTCTCTTCCAGCTGATCTTTATAATCGTAGCTTAAATATCCTAAAAACAGAGGGTAATTTAGATTTGTGTTGTTAATTTTAATTATTTCATCAATTAACTCTAATGGGTTGATCTTTTCTGATCTCTTTCCAAATTGTACAATATTTTCACTGATAACAACAACAGGATTTACACCAATAATGTTTTTTCCACTGCTATTCTCAGGGTCATTAGTGAACAGAAAAGTTCCATCAAATTTGTCAGCCGCCTGAAAGAATAAATCGAAATTCCAATTCAACTTTTTCTCTGATATTTCCGGTCTAATTTTCCACATAAATTTCCAAGAAATTATTTACTGTTTCTTCACCATTTTCAGATAAAAAACTCTCCGGGTGATATTGTAATCCGACGAACGGAAGTGAACTGTGTTTTAATGCCATGATCGATCCTGTTTCTTTTTCGAAAGCGATATATTCCAAATTTTCATTTAAAGATACATCTGTGATTCCCAATGAATTATATCTGACAGCTTTAAATTTATTAGGAATATCTTTGAATAAAATATCATTTGAATGTTCTATCTCTACTTGTGATCCGTGAATAGGATTAACTACTTTATCTACCGTTGCACCGTAATATCCTGCAATAAACTGCATACCTAAACAAATGCCGAGGGTTGGTATATTCTGAGGGATTATCTTTTTTTCAAAGAGCTCTTTAAGCAGACCTGT
>JAQICF010000230.1 GCA_027858795.1 Candidatus Delongbacteria bacterium
ATGATTTACAAAATAATATTAATGGATTAGATTTAGACAGCAGTTAACATTGGCAAAACATCAATGGTTTACTTGGATATTTGACTCGCTCTTCACCACTGGTTTTTGCCATAACCGTTATCCTTAATATATTCCCTAACTGTAAAATAAAAAAGGGGGGGGGTAAATTATGAAAAGGAGTTTTAAGTAGTTAAGGGTTTTCTAAAAGAAAATATAAAGAACACTATGATTTACAATTTTTCATTTAAATATAATCAGAATTATTCTTTCGTACTTATTTCTATCTCGCCTTCATAAAATTCAGATGCAGCATTCTTAGATTTTTTACTTTTCTTCTTGATCGTTATACCACGGGTTTTTATACCGGTATCTTTTATGTTATCTTCAATTAAGAACACTGAATCTGCATTTTTCAAATTCCCAACACCCAATTCATCTGTACTGGCATAAACAATGATCTTTTCGTTTCCAAAAGGTGGACTAACTGTCATATCAAAAGTATCTTTACCAGATGGAAGCACATAGACTGTTCCACCGTTGAAGTAATTGTCTTTTCTATGTGGATTTGGTAATAGTTGTACAAGTGTACCATCTGCTTGTTTATAAACTACTTTTGCGAAGAATGGTTTATTGCCTTTTAGGTAAATTTTTATTTTCTCATTTTTTTTATATTTGTTGATTTCTTTATCAGTCCATACATTCACTGCTAAAGGAGCACTTGGGTCATCTATAATATTCTTTTTAGATTTCTGCTTACTTGCTTCAATAGTCTTTGGAATTACTTCTACTTTTACTATGATCTTGTAACTGTCACCCATTACTTTATCATTGATCCAATCGCCTGATATTGTTTCTAAAATCTTTACAACAGCTTGAGAATAGGATTCAAGCAGGTCACTTTCTGTTACATAATCCTTTACTGTTGTTTCTGATTTTATGTAAGTACCTGCATTTTCAGCTGCGTTTCTCTTTGCATTAGTTTTGGCTTCTGATATTGTTTCCTTTCTGGACTTATCATCACCCATGCTTGCGATACCTTCTGCTTCTATAATGATTGACTGAGCAGAGAATAGACCTACGACAATCATAATCACGCAGTAAAAAAATATTTTTCTCATATTAAATCCTTTTTGTTTTATGTCATTCAATTTTAGTCTAATAATTTTTTTAGCATTTCAGGATCTGGAAGTTGTTCTATGTACATTTTAGGTAATATTTCCATCGTTTTATAAATAGAAACACCCATTGGTTTGCTAAAATCTCTAAAACTATATTCTACTTTTTTATCGTCTTTATTTTTACATAAGATAATTCCTATCGAAGGATTTTCGTGCTCCTGTTTTACCAGATCATCTAAAACTGATAGATAAAAATTCATTTTACCTACATATTCCGGTTTAAATTTTCCTCTTTTTAGCTCAAATGCAATTAACGATTGTAGCCCTCGATGAAAAAACAATAAATCTATAAAATAATCATCCCCTTGCACATTTAAACGATATTGATTTCCCAAGAAAGAAAAATCATTTCCTAAAGACATTAGAAATTTTTTAATATTTAGAACTATACTCTGTTCTAGCACTCTCTCATCTATTTCATCATCCGGGTCTTCGACATTGATAAAATCTAATAAATATTCATCTTTAAATGTTTGTATAGCTTTGTTCGATAATTGAGTCGAAAGAGTTTGAGGAAAGTTATTGGGTTGATTTTGTTCTTTTAAATGACTTTTATTTTTTAGCTCTGTCACTAAGTGACGAACAGACCAAAAAGATGCTGCTACTTTGTTAATATAATATAAACGATCTTCTACTTGCTTTATTTGCGTTATTATTTCGTAATGATGTGTAAATGAAACTGACAAAAATGCTTCAAGATTACCTTTTCCCAATTTATCCGTCAGTGACGGCAAAATTGAATTTTGTGTATTTTTGATTTCTGCCGTTGATGACGGCAAATTCTCCTGTTCAAAATTCCAAGCTTGATAAAAACCTCTCATTTTAGACATACTTCTTGCTGAAAACCCTCGCAAACCGGGTAATTCCTGTTGTAATTGATCAGAAATTCTATCTAAAATCTTTGAACCCCATTTTTCTCTCTCAAATTTTTTCTCTAATGCCATTCCAATATTGTAGTAAAGTTTAAGCATTTCTGCATTCGCTAATTTCGCTGCTTGGTAGCGAGTTGCTAAAATTTGTTGTTTTAACTCTTTTATAAATTGTATGTCTATTATTTCCATTTTATAATCCTATCACTCCTAGATTTATAAGATACATTTAAACCTGTCACCCTGAACTTGATTCAGTATCTTATTTTTCTTCTCACGGGGTTGAAACCCCGTGTTATATTAGATCGTCCTTACAGGACTTTTTGCTCGTATTTCTCTTTTTCCCGTTCTTCCTCCGCATTCGTCCCTCATGCTCAGAACGGTCTTTCAAAATCCTCGTTTTTTTTAGCTCGCTACGGAAAGAATAAACCGCATAAACTATGGGAGACGAACGACCCGGAAACCGTCGCCGCCGCCGCCGCTACTCGGGCTGCCGTCGCTCCGATAGGCAACACGACAGTACCCAGCGTTGCCGAACCAGCTACCACCGCGAAGAACGCGGTCAGAGCCCGAACTTGCGCCTGTAGGGTTAGTCTGACTACCCGATGGATAAGAAGCGTACCAGTCAGAACACCACTCCCAAACATTACCACTCATGTCAAAGATACCAAGTTCGTTTGGGTTTTTCCCTGCTACAGGCTTCGTCGATTTACCATTATTCCCTTCATATTCCGCAACTTCTCCAACACTATTGCTTCCACTATATTCATAACCTTGGCTCTGATTCCCACCTCTTGCAGAAAACTCCCATTCAGCTTCTGTTGGCAATCGATAAGTTACACCTTCCATTTCACTAAGTTTTTTACAAAATTCAACTGCATCATTCCAAGTAACACTCTCAACAGGATTCTTATCTCCTTTGAAACTACTCGGATTCTTACCCATAACTGCCTGATATTGTGCTTGTGTAACTTCGGTTTTCCCAATGTAGAAATCACTTACTGTAACACTCCTTCCTTGTTCAAACGTACCACCAATCACACCAATTAAACTAAGATCAATGATACTTGATTGTATTTCTTTTGGAAAAGTCAGTTCTTTATACCTATTATTTAAATCCGTATCCCTTTGGATTTTTGCATAATCCATCCACTTCTTTTTAAAACCTTCAAGGTATTTTGCTTTGAGTTCATCGCTCAAAGATGATATCTGCATTTCTTCCATATCTTTTATATCTTTCTCGAACTGAGGTTTCAATTTCTCAAGTTCAGCCTGTTTCTGACCTTTAGATTCCTTGATTTTCTGATAAACAGGTTCAAGCAAAGGCAGAATTTTCTGCTTAACTTCCGAATATTTTACAGAATTTACTTCGTTCCTTAGTCTTTCAAGCTTTTCATTTTTAGCGAATATATCTTCAGTCTTATCAAGTTCTTCAATTACTGTATTGTATTTTGCCTTAAGTTCTTTGTAAACTCTTTCTTTGTTTCTTGCCTCAGATGCTTTCCTTGCTTCCTCATCTTTTGCTATCTTTATTTCCTCTTCCTGAGCCATTGCAAGTTTCCAGCTTGATAGGTCAGTATCATCAACTTTAATTGTTTTATCCTTTACAACTTTCGGTTTGTAAACAGGCAGTTCTTCTTTTAAATATTCCTTATTTTCATTAAATTTCTTAATTTTTGCAAGTTCTGCTTTTTCATCATATTTAAAAATAGGTTTTACACCTTCTTTCTTTTGTTCTTCTACTACTTTTTCAGCATTGTACCTAAACAGTTTGAATGGTTCATAGTTGATTCCACCTTCTGTCTGATACACCGGATTCATTCTGGGTAAGCCCTGAGATTTTGTGTAATCACCCAACCTATTATCCGCAAACTGAACGAGATCTTCTATTGTTATCACTCCGTCTTTGGACATATCAATATCCATAACTGAGTTAGGTGAATCATTCAAGTAGGTTAAGTAATAAGTAAATGCACCTTTGCCTTTATCCTTTCTTTCAAAAGACTGTTGACCTTCACTTGCAGAATAAATTGTTTTCACGATAGTTTTACCTGATCTTTTCGATTGAGTTACAGGTGCTGTGCCAATGGTCGATTTAACTTTTATACCTTTTCCTGTATTCATTTTTGAAGAAATTTTCTTACCAGCACCCTTTCCTTCCTTTTTGATAAAATTTCTACAGGCATCAACGATCATTACCACTTCCGAAGGTTTTTTTTCTTTTAGTATCTTCTTTATTTCTTCCACAGATATACTACCATATTTTTCGGGATTATCAATATTACCGTCAGCACCTAGCAGATAGTTTTTACCATCTGAACCACCAATACCGTGACCTGAAAAGAAGAAAACAACTTCATCACCTTTTTGAATTCCCCTAGCGAAAGCATTTACATTTGAGTAAAGATCCGAGGCAGTGAGCAGCTCTCCGTAGCCAGTGTCTTTCATTGCCCAAATGTGGTCATCCTCAAATCCACCCTGCATCAAAAGTTCTTTCATTGCATCAACATCACCATGACAAGCTTCAAGAGAAGCAAATGCCTTATAATTCTGAACCCCTACAAGCATAGCTGTCCGCTTTGCAGAAAGGGGAAAGTATAAAATTAGAAATGCTAAAATGAAAAATAATTTTGTTTTCATAAATACTAACCCTGTTTTTTGTTTTTAAATCTAATACTAAACATAATTTTCTGCAAATTAATTAAAATCCACCTTTCGAGTTTCGGTCGCCCACAAGGGATCGACCCTACTAAGCGGATTTTTCTTGTTTCCTTTCGTCCCGTATATTGCTATCACCTTTGATGTGTGGCAATCTTGTTTCTCGGGAGCAGGTTAAAGCCTGGTTCATTGCGGAAATCCATCCGTAGCGAGCTATGGGAGACGAACGACTCGGAAACCGTTGTTGTTGTTGCTGTTACTCGGGTTGTTGTTGTTCCGATTGGCAACACGACAGTTCTTAGCGTTGTTGTTCCAGCTACCACCGCGAAGAACGCGGTTAGAGCCTTTCCCTTAGGCATTAACCTTTAATTTATCTATTCCTTTCCTTAGGCGTTAACCTTTAACTTATCTATTATCAATGAGCGAAACGGTTTAATATTTGTGGCATAATCCGTATATGAAAGAAGCGGAACTACATGCCTTTGATAATCTCCTTGAGACCACTCTCCCGCATTCAGCATTTTAGTATATGCCTTCATCTTTCTTACAAATCTTTTTTTACTATTATCCGATAATTTTACGAAATTCTTTTTTAATTTGTAGCCGAGAAAATTTACACCATTATATGTTTTATTTAACTGAGCTATTTTCAAATCAAGTTCGAGTTTTTGTTTTAGGTAATTCTTTATTACAAACAAACATTCTTTTAAATACTCCTTATCACTATGCCATAAAACCATGTCATCCATATATCTTATGTAAGCTTTTATTTTCAACTCTTCCTTTATAAAATGATCTAATCCTGCCAGATAATGATTAGCAAAATACTGACTTGTTAGATTACCTATTGGCACTCCTTTATTCTCATTCGTTTGGTAACTTTTTATTATCTTCTTAAATATTGCTAATACTTCCATACTCTTAAATTTCTTCTCAAGAGCTTTCATCAATATATTATGATCTATCGAATCAAAATACTTTCTAACATCGAGTTTCAAGAAATAATCGTATTTATTATTAAACTTCTTTGCTTTGAATATAGCTTTGTGAGTCCCTTTGTCTATTCGAGTTGCGTAGCTATCATATATCTGGTATTGCTCAAAGGTATCGTGAGATTGCAACATAATCGCATGATGCAAAACTCTTTCAGAAAATTCAGCGGCACAAATATTTCTTTCTTTTGGATCATGAATTTTAAAATAATGATAATTCCCGCAATCAATATTTCCTGATAATAACTCTTTTCTTAGTTTTAGAAGGTTTCTACCAAGATTTCTTCTGTACTCAATAACACCATACTTGTAGCTTTTGCCTTTTGCAGCTTTATAAAAAGCAAATCTCAAATTATCAGGATCTGCTATTTTACTTATTAGGTTTCCGGTTCTTTTCATCTGTCATCCGTCATTCCGGACTTGATTCGGAATCTTTTTTCTTCAAAGCATCAATAAACTTCTGCCCATATTTTTCTACTTTCTTCTCGCCTATTCCTTCAATAGTCTTTATCTTTGAAAGCGTTACTGCTTCTAATTTTGAAATATCTGCAAGTTCTTTATCGGAAAAAACTGCATAGGCAGGTATTGCTTCTTGATCTGCTATTTCTTTTCTAATTTCTCTTAACTTTGAAAATATTTTAAAATGCTCTTCACTCAATACTGTTTTATAGTCTATCTTACTTTTCTTCTTACTACTTGGTTTGTTGCTGACTCCATTCTCAATATATTCAACACAAAATGACCAAAATACACCTTTCTCAGATTGAGAAAATTCTTTCTTTACTTCCAACACTTTATGAGTAGAAAGAAAATGATTCATTTCTAATTCAAATTGTTCTGGATTCAAAATCGGTATTGTAAATATCTTTAACTGCATTATTTTCTTCTCGTATTTCTCTTTTTCCCGTTCTTCCTCCGTGCATCCTGCACGCGAACGGTCTTTCAAAATCCTCGTTTTTTTTTAGCTCGCTACGGAAAGGATAAACCGCATAAACTAAGGGAGACGAACGACTCGGAAACCGTCGGAGTAGAGGCTGTTACTCGGGTCGATGTTGATCCGATAGGCAACACGACAGCCCTTAGCGCTGTTCGTCCCAGCCACCACCGCGAAGAACGCGGATAGAGCCCGAATTTGCACCCTTAGGATTACTCTCTGAACCACTACCGTAAGAATCATACCAATCCCAACACCACTCCCAAATATTTCCACTCATGTCATGAATTTCAAGTTCGTTTGCTTTCTTACCTCCAACAGCATGTGTTTGACAATTATACTTTGTTAAGTTCTTCGCATTCCAATTATCATCATCTAACCGCTGATTTCCTGAATTTTCATAATACCAACCAACATCATCTAAATTGTTTCCACCACTATATTCATTCCCACTACTTTGATTTCCTCCTCTCGCTGCAAATTCCCACTCAGCTTCAGTTGGTAATCTATAGCCATTAGCGTTAAAGTTGCAACTAACAGTATATTTCAAATCATCATATTTACTCTCATTATTTGAATCTTTTCTATTTTTGTTAATATCATAACACTTCTCGAAACCTTCAATTTCACTCAATTTATTACAATATTCAACTGCGTCATACCAACTGACTGACTCAACAGGATTATTATCACCCTTGAAACTAGAAGGATTTTTGCCTATTATCGCTTTATATTGTGACTGTGTAACTTCTGTTTTACCAATGTAAAAGTCACTTACTGTTACATTCCTGCCCTGCTGAAAAGTACCACCCTGTACAAAAACCATATTAGCATCAGAACTTCCACCGCCAGTTGTATAATTCCTCCTACCTACACCCTTATAACTCGCCAACGCAAGATCTCCATATTTCTCACCATAAATTTTTGTATATGGCTTCTGAACCTTACCCTTAGTGATAGCCCAATCCTTTACACCATCTTCCACAAACGACGACAACTCAGTAAAAGTAACAATACCATCATTATTACCTGCATAATCTTGGTTATCGGCATCTCCTTGCAATCCTTTCAAAACATATTTTGTAAAAGCACCATAATCACCTTTATCATCCTCATAACTATATCCACCTGATTTTGTAGCATAAAAAGTTGCCGCAACTTCACTTTTTAAGAATTTTTCGGACTTGATACCTTTTTTATTAATCCCTCTGTTCTCTTGAAACTCTTCTCTACAAGCATCAACAAGTAATAAAGATTTTTTTACTTTCGCTTTATTAAATGCTCCTGTTATTTCCTTTATCTTAACACTTGTACCGAATAAATTATCAGGATCGGTATCTGCCATTACCAAATATCCGTTACCTTTTGAATCTGTTATTCCATGACCGGAAAAAGAAAAAACAACCAGATCCTCAGGCTCCATCATCTTTTGCAGATATCTTATCTTTGCTCTAAGCTTACTTGCAGAAGGATATTCTGGGCTTCTTGGATCGTTCTTATCCGATAATACATATACATAATCAAACTGCCCGAAATCCTTAAATACACCTCCAAGTGCAATTGCATCATTCTGAGCCTTTTTCAAGTCAAGAATACCATCATAATCGTAATTATTTATCCCGACACAAATCGCCCAACGCTTTCCTTCATTACCAGCTTTGGATTTAATCTGAATTCCTTTGGATGCTTGGCTATATACAATACTCGCAAGTAACAATAATGTGACTAAAATAATTTTCCATTTGATGAGCTTCATACTTACTTCCTACTATTTATCTATTCTTTGGATTTATCTAATTTAGTGTATTCTACAATAATATTCAACCAAAATAATATGTAATTGTGCAAACGTCGTTTGCACAATTCACTTCTTTATTCAATTTATAAGTAACTTGCAGAAAAATATTGAATTAATTATATTCAAATGAAGAAATATAATAAAACAAATGCCATTCAGTTTAAATGAGAAAACAAAGATAAAAAAATAATAATTAATACCCCCCCCCCTTTTTATAACTGAAGGAATCGGGAATATACAAAGGATAACATTGGCAAAACATCAATGGTTACTTGGAGATTTAACTCGTTATGACACCACTGCTTTTTGCCATAACCGTTGTGGGCAATAGTGATTATCGATAAGAATGGGTTATTGAGCTTAAA
>JAQICF010000271.1 GCA_027858795.1 Candidatus Delongbacteria bacterium
ACTAGATTCGAACTAGTGACCTCCTGCTTGTAAGGCAGGAGCTCTAAACCAACTGAGCTAAGCTCCCAAATGACTGCGCAAATATACTGTATTATTTTTTTCTTGTCAAGTCTTTTTTACCTTCTTCAGTCTTTTTTCTGAAGTTAAGCATTATACCTGCAGGAAATAATACAATTAAACCAAACATCACTACTATCGGAGACAAAGTTAATGACCAAAAAGAATCGTGAGGTCCAATTGACATCAAAAAATAACCCAAAACCAAACTTATTGCTCCGGCAAGGAATATAATGTAATTTTTTTTAGTGAAATATAACTTTCTTCTCATATGTATTTATACCTTTTTTATTATCTTCCGTAAAGGTCTCTGTAATCAACAACATCAGCCTTCTTTACAACACCTTGCATCCATTCAGTTATTATTTGTCTACGAAGCATAGAAAGCTCTTTCTCTTTATAAGCTTCAAATCCATCATTGTACTCTTTCTCATTAAAAGCATCCTTAGATATCAGATAAATAAGATATGCACTTCTTTCACCTTTGAAAGGTTCACTGATCTGACCAGCATCAAGTAACATTGCTGTTTCATAAAAGACTCTATCAGTACTGCTGATAGCATCAATAAATGTATTCATCGCAAAATTAGTTGTTGATCCGGTTTTCAATTTATTATCTGTGTTTGAAGCAAGTTCGTTCATATCCGTAGTATCTTTAATTGATGAAGCTTTTGACTTTAGATTTTCATAAGCCAATTCCAATCCTTTCTCTCTCTTAATCTTATAGAGTACACTTTTTCTCACTTCATCCAAAGTTTTTTTGCTTTCAGGTTTTATTTCTTTTACTTGTAAATAAATATAACCCTTATCAGATATCAATAAATTACTTACTTTACCTATCTCATTATTAAATAAGAATTTACCTAAACCAGGAATTTTGCCAAGTTCGTTAGTTCTGTCTGTTTCATAAGATAGTGGTGATTCTAATACTTTCTTTTTCATTTGAGCTGCAGCGTCCTTAAAGGCATTAGGATTGTTTCCATCAGCTTTGTAAGCTTCTTTGAAATTAATAGCAACATCAGCAGCAGCATCAAATGTTTCCTGATGAACTTTGAATTTTATCAAAATATGACTAGCTTGAACTTCACTAATATCGCCTTTCTTATCTTTTTTCTTTGCTACAACTTTTATTATATGATATCCATATTGAGTTTTAATTGGTCCTACGATCTCACCGACTTCTGCATTGAAGGCTGCTTCTTCAAACTCAGGCACCATTTGTCCTTTACCAAAAAATCCAAGATCTCCACCTTTATCTGCACTACCATCTTCTGAATAATTCTTTGCAACATTCTCAAATGCCATTCCTGCATTCACCTGCTTTAATGCGTAATTAATATCTTCAAGAGTTTGGCTAGAATCAGCTTTGGTCATCTCTGTACTGAACAAAACATAATCAAATACTCTTTGTTCTTTACTATTTGGAAAATCTTTTGAGTTTACATTAAAATAGTCTTCAATTTCCTTATCAGTGATCAATGAATCAGCAGGCATGTAATCAACTATATCAGCTTTTAAAAACTTTACTTTTGCAGTAAGTTTTTCCTGTTTGTATTTAGTGATCAATTCATAATCTGAAATAAATGTTCCGTTCGCAACTCTCTTCTCAAGTAGCATTCCGGGTATTCTATTAGCGTAAACATTCTGAAGCTGTGCATAAAATTGCTCTAATTCTGGCTTCGGATTATCAATTACTTCATGCCACTTTTTTATATCAAACATTCCATTTGTTTGAAATTGAGGATCTGATCTCAGTTCATTCAAGGGATTATTTCTGATCTCATAATAAATCTGTTCATTTGAAACAGTAATATCATTTTTTGCCATTTCTTGTCTCATTGCAACCATTTGAACAAATTGATCCCAAGCTATTTGCTTGAGTTCGGCAACTTTAACACCTGTTAGGTCTTCGTTCTTTTCATTTTTGATAAGATTTTGTTCAATATTCTTTAACTCATCATAATTTACATCTTCACCATTTATTTTTGCAATAGTACCGGTTTGGCGTGGATCTGACATTTTAATTCCACCCATTCCCCAACTGAAAATAATTGTCGCAATAAATGCTAATACAACGATCCACATTACAAATGATAATTTTTCTCTAATGGTCCTGATCATAACTAAGTATCTCCAAATTTGTTTATAAAAGTAATAACATTCAACTTATATCCTGCTTAAATATAAGAAGAATGAATATAGCTAGAAACTGCTTAAGTGTCAAGAAAAAAATAAGAGACAAATCGCCTCTTATCATATTAAAACAATCCAGATATTTAAGCTTCCGTTACTACACTACAAACTTCCGTTACTAGTTTTTTACTAATCCACATAGTAACCAATTTGATTGATCGGATTAGAAATAGAAGTTGAAATATGCATCAAATGAGCACTTACTCTTTTTAGATATCTAAAAAATAAAGCATAAGCTGCCGGACTAATAAAATCATTTTTAACTATTAATTTTTCAATTATCTCATCAAGCTCGGTTTTATATTTAAAATATTCATCATTTATTTCTTTAGCAATTGATACTTCAGATTCTTTATAAGCCTTGATAGTTTTTGTAAAAAGATTACCTATATTTGTAAACATACCATTCAGGTCAGCATTCAACTTAGCGTCGGTTAGATCAGCTGAAGTTATAACCTCGAACATATTCTTTATATAATCACCTAACCTTTCTATATCCCCAACAATAGAAAATAATATCAGCGATGTATAAAGCTCTTGATCTTCTTTTTCGCTTAAAATAATATGCTCGTATATTTTTTTTCTTATTGATTTATCATAGTGATTGAGCAAATAATCTTTCTGCTTGATCTCATCTCCAAGCTCTTCAGTTCCGCTTTCAACTTTTTTGCAACATTTGCTCTTAGTTAATTCAAACATCTCCAATGCAATTTTGAACATTTCATGAGAATCATTTACTGATTGAGTAAGCAGGTCAGTAGTATTCCAATTTTTAAAAAATTCCTTAAACATAATTTTCTCCTTTGTTTAATTTTAGTTTGATATAAATATTAGGCTGATCGGTACAACAAAAAATACAATTGCAACATACCCTACTGCCCATAACTTGTTTTCTGTAGCTTTTTTTGATAATAACTCACTCAGTTTGATCGGAATTGATTTTAATGGAATAAATACCATTGCACCGAATATATTGAAGAGTGTGTGAACCAAGGCAATTGATATTCCGAATGGATTCCCACTTACTAATGAAGCTAAAATACCGGTTATCGTAGTACCAATATTTGCACCTACAGTATATGGAAATATTTGATTCAAATTTAAAATCCCTGCACCAACAAGTGGTACTATCATAGATGTAGTGATTGAAGACGACTGTACTGATACTGTAAATAATATTCCAAAAATAAATGAAGTGATCATACTATTAAATACATATTTGTGTAGGATTCGTTCGAATTTCCCAATTAATACAGATTTCATTATTTCAGACATATATTTCAATGAAACAAACAATAAAGCTAGCGCAAAAACCGTAACAACAGTTAATAATATTCCACTGTACTCTATATGAAATTTCACCTTCCCATCTCTTATCGTTTCTGTAATTGGATTATTCATAATTGAAGCAATGGTCATTTCTATTTTTGCAGCTGCTGGTTTGACAATATGATTTATCGGTGAATCAAACTTTATGCCTTTTGCTCCTACAAGAAGCTCTGTAATGAACAATGCTGACTTACTAATAAATTTTGTGGTTAATTCTAACGGAAGAAATAAAGCAACTGCAAGAATATTAAAAATATCATGCACCGTGGCTGAAGCAAATGATCTCCTAAATTCCACAGGATTCTTTACATTTGCAAAAGATACGATCGTATTTGTTACTGAAGTTCCAATGTTGGCACCCATTATCATAGGGATAGCATTACCAAACGATAAAGTCCCTGCACCTACAAAAGCAATGATGATAGAAGTCGTTGAAGATGAACTTTGGATTATAGCAGTTGCCAATATACCTATTAATAACGATATCATTGGATTATTCGTTGCATTCTCGATCAAATTCTTAGCATCGTCTTTAAAATAATTTTTAAATGCTCCGCCAAATAATTTTATACTTAATAAAAATACCCAAAGTAAGAATATCATCATCACAAATTTAAATATTGTTGATCTGAGGTCTTTATTGATAGTCATTTTATCTCCATAATTATTTTCGTAGGTAATTTACTATCTTATTGTTACAATACTTTGACATAAATGTTACAAAATTGTTACATTTTGCAAGGAGCTGAAGCCACCTTGTTCAAATCGTCATTCTCTGACTTGATCAGGAAATCTAGGGGATATTTATTGCTCTGGCTTGCCTGACAAGGGGATCAGATCCCCTGTTGCAATACCCGTCACCCTGAATTTATTTCAGGGTCTTTCTTTTTTTAAAATTGCTATTTCAAATAATTATTTTATTTGCATAATTTCAATAATTATATTTTATTTATTATTGAACTAATCTGCTATTGCATTTTGAAAGAAGAAATGATCAGAGATATATACAGAAATTATTGTATTATAACAGTTACAGCAGAGATATCACTTGTACAATAAGGAAAGGGATTTGAGAAAATTAAAAGTCCGCTAGACAATATAAATATTGAGGACGAATGAAAACATTCGCATATAGCACCAAATTGGGCGGCTACCCGAACTTAGAGACTATTTCTAATTGCGAAATACCCCACATCTGTGGGGAACACAGATGTTAGGCGAAATAGAAAATTAGGTTAAGGTAAATATGGTTTTACTAAATATTTATGGGAAAATTGAGCCAGTAGTTATTTGTGAGAAATTAGGAATAGGCCTTAGCAATCTAGATGATGATTGGGCATCAGGTATGGTCGAATGCATGACTGAAGAAATGTTATTAAGAGCTCATGACTTAAAAATCTATGCTAATAGAGATTTTGATGCTAAGATTAGACAATACAATCCAACTGATATTGTATTAAAAGCAAATTGGAATTCAGATATCATCACCGATGATACTGAGGCACTGATTATAGTCTCGAAGAACCTAATACAACTAGATGTATTGGATTTTGACAACTCTTTACTACAACTTAAGAATAAGTTTATGGCCAGCCCAACTTGGGAAGTACAATATCCTGTAAAGTTTATAAGTTTTTGCCATATCATATCAAAGTCTGAAAAGATAAAACCTTTTTGTAAATATGGATTACCCTTCATCACATATAATTCAAATGATATGGATAGAAGGCCATCCGTATTGAATTATGCATCTAGTATGGTAGAATCTGAAGAATATGTCAATTTATATCTCAACAATCACATAAACTCATTAAGCTATGTGGGTAATATGATAGATGAATTCTTAGATGATGAAGATGATTTCTGGATATTTGATTATATCGTCAACGCATTACATGACACACCACAGCATAATGCATATTACATTTTTAAGATGATGTCTTTGATTGAGATGTTAATTATCAATCCTATTGGCAACGGAAAATCTCAAGGTGAACTAGAAAGAAAACTTCCAAGGTTTTTGATTGAAGACATAAGTGCAGACTGGGACAAAGTTTCTTTAACCGAGATAGTGAGGAAGCTACGTAATAAGATTGCACATGGAGATTTTAAAGCGTTTCAGAAACTTCTCAGAGATTACAGGAATAAGTTCATGAAGAACTTTGAGTACGATGAGTATGAGTACAGCATAGAGTCATGGACAATTCTCTCGATATGTTTGACACTTGAACACGCGCTAGGACAAATATTGTTCGAACTGTTTTCAAAGAAAAATGAGTTCTATCGATTTCGTAGAAGTTGAAGTTTATTTGTAGCTTCCATTTTCTACTTCGCCTAACATTAGCAAAATGACTTGAATACCCTACTTGTCTTGGCTTAACGCTTTTTGCCATGACCGTTGTGTGCAATGTGTAATTTGAAATAATGATAATACCGGCATATATTAATGATGATTTTTTTTTGATTTTTGATAAAAAAGAAAACACAAAATATTTTCGAA
>JAQICF010000010.1 GCA_027858795.1 Candidatus Delongbacteria bacterium
TTCGAAAATATTTTGTGTTTTCTTTTTTATCAAAAATCAAAAAAAAATCATCATTAATATATGCCGGTATTATCATTATTTCAAATTACACATTGCACACAACGGTCATGGCAAAAAGCAGTGGGTTAAATCGTGTTAAATCACCAAGTAACCCATTGATGTTTTGCCAATGTTAGCAGCTGTCGCAACTCTCTCTGTTCTTTCTTTACAAATTGAGCCTATTTTATATCTTTTATTTTTAAATCTTTTTTTATCTCAATCTTACCTTCTTCTTAAACTCTCCGCTATTAAACCATACCTATTTTGTTATTGTTTGATTTCGGTTTTTCGGGAATATTTTTTGTATTGATTCAGCTACAACTCTATAGAAATATGCATTGTGTTCTAAATTAGCTTCAGTATCATCAAAAGTTATATTTGCAGTACTACCTATCTGCTGAAAACCAAAATCAGGTTTATCAGACCTGTAGATAAGATACTGTGTTGCATCAGGAACAACATCCCAGTCAAGAGTAGTAATTGATGTATTTCTTATTATTGTGAGATTAGATGGTGGTACCAGAGATATAGTTCCAGTTATTGAAACATCATCTAAGAAAACATAAGCTTGATCTGCATCTTCAGGAATATCAGCATTAATTTTTGGCACAATAATGAAATAAGAGTCAACTCTGCTACTGCTTGGAATAAATGAATAGTTAGCGGATTGCCATTCACCATTTGTTGCTCTTTCAATCCAATTACTTATAAGTAAAGATTCATATTCATAATATCGATATGCACCCAGCTCGTCATCCCATGTTTGAACTATATTTTCATTATTACCTACGTATGTAGTAATACTAGTAGATATATCACTATCATATTTTTCGCTATGTAAGAAATTAAAATCGTATGTAATCGTGATTACATCATAAATACTTAAATCCAAATGATTTGGACTCATGAATCCTGACCTATCCCAGAAATATGAGAAATTTGTACCATTTGCATAAGCATAAAAATCTCCCTGATAAGTTGGGATACCTAAAATTTCTGTTTGATTTGTAATAAAATTACTTCCTATTGAATTTTCACCATTGTATATACTACATCCACTTTCTACTAAATCCCCATTTTCAAAGTCTTCGATTATTGGTAGTAAAACATTATCTGAAATTATTACTTCAATAGACGAAGTAGGAACAGACTCAGCTTCGGGATTTTCGTACAATGCAGTCACTTTATAATAGTACGTACCATTCTCTAACCAATTGTCCAAATAAATTATTTCTTCGGTTGTGGCTAGTAATGCATCATTCCTATAGATATTGTAGCCAACCACAGTACTATCAGGTTGATCCCAATTTAAAGTAACACAATTATATCCGGTACCTGTTCCGACTTCTACGCTAAAATTTTCAGGAATAGGGTATTCTGCTTGTGCAGAAGTTGTTATTGTAGTTCTACATAATCTTCTAACAGATTCATTATCGTCATCTCCTTCATCATAACAAGTAACACTGTAGGTATATGTTGAGTATTCTTCGTTACTTAGATCAAGATAATTTGCTTCTGTAGTTTCTGCTATCAATACACCATTTTTATATATTCTGTATATTTCACCTGATTTTGATTCTTTTTTCAACGATACAGGTTCCCAAGTTAAAGATGCATATGTGCCATTTATTGCAGCTTGTATATTACTTGGTGGAGTAGTTGATACTTTTTTTGAATATCTTACCCTTATTTCATCAAATACTATTTCTTGTGTGTCAACAGGATCAGGATCGGTAGTAAAATACTCACTCTTACCATTAATTCTAATTCCAATAGCTACATTATTACCATTTAATCCTCCTCCAAGCTTTATTGGAATATTCAATGTACAATATCTTGGATCAGTACCCCAATTGAATTCATCATCCGCATATAAATCTGTGTTAATTACATACTCAGTTTCAAAACCAGAACCGGTATCGACAAGTATTTCACAATCTGCTATCAATTCTGGAAAAGTGTTACCCCATGATTTATATATTCCTGTTGGAATGTCTAAATACAGTTCCCAATCCTCATTTACCGGAACAACACTATGAGTCAATTCTACAGTTTTTATTGCTTGATCTGTTTTATAAATGCTGATTAAAGAATATTCCTTAAAGAATAATGAGTCAACGATTTCCCAATTCCTTATTTCCCAGTAATTTTCATCACTACCTGACCAACCAACAGGCCAATTACCACTGTTCTCCCAGTTCTCATACAGTGGTAATATCTGCATCTCTCTTTCTTTTACTACTTCTATTCCTGATTCAGAGTCTATTTCAGTAGCTTCAACTGTATAATACCCTGATGGTAAGCCATCGGTATTCCAAACTACTTTCTCGCTTACCTCAGGCTGTGTAGTCGCTGAGAAATTATCTACTTCTGTTCCGGTACTTTGTGATTTTATAGAAAAGAATGTAGTTAAATCTCCTGTGGCTGGTATAGCTGAATATGCAGGTCGCCATATGATAAAAGAACAATCTGTCCCTGCATCATATTCTTTTTGTTCATTTAGAGATGCATCAAACCCAAAACTCGGATTATCAAACCATAAATCTCTGTTATAGAACTTCAAATCCCACGAAGGTACCAGAAAATTCGCTTCTGCTTCTGTGGCAATAATTGAATTAGCGTAATCATAGTTGCTTTCTCCCCAAACAGTTGCTGTATGTAATCCCGGTAGTAATCTATAATAGTTATTATACCAGGATACACTAAATTCACTTTCCTTTTCGTTAGGTTTTATCTCAGTAGTGGTATTATTTTCATCGTTATTATTTTGCTCTTCTGTAAGGATTTTCAACTTTCCATTATTTTTAGTTTCTACTTCCTTACCACCAACTGATCCATAATCAAAATTCTCCCAATCAAATATATCTGCACTTGGCTGATGATTATCTATGTAGTCTTGTGAAAATACACTTAATCCTAATCCAACATCTACAATATCTTTTTCGGGACGCATTGAACTCATATCGTCTTGAGATATTACTCTGCCTGAAATAGTTATCAACTCATTAAAACCAATTACATTATTTGTAGAATCAGGTGTATCAATTACACAATACCTGTCTGCTATAGAAACCGTAGTTTCACTAGTAACAAAATATTGTACTGTTTCGCCTACAGGTGTGTAATATGCCATTCCTTTTATGTATGCCATGTTATCAGAACCGCTACTCCATACAGGTGAAGTATATATTATCGGATTAGTATTACTTGGTGTTGTGGATGTACCGAATAGTTGATATACTCCAAATTCATCTTTATAGTAATAATCTACTTTGTCTAACTCTATGGTGGTCATCCAAGGTTGGTCGTAGTCAATACACATAGCATCAAACACATGATTAGATTCAAGTGCATACCAATCTGCTTTTGAACCCGGTGTCTTTCTGCTAAGATCTAAACCTAAGTTGTCTATCCAAATAGGCATATCATCTATTTCAGATATAATATTATTTTCAGCGTCTCTCACTGTTGCTGAAACCAAATATTTACCGGAAGCTAATTCATATGGTGCAAGGTTAACAGTATATTCGAAATTTGATGTGGAATCTCTTGTTACAGGATCAAAGACATTTGTTTCAAATGCATCATCATATTCTAATAAGTATTCAACGGATCCAATGTTATCAAAATCGGTTATAGGTACATCCGCATTTTCAGATATTCCTTTTACTTTAAAGTGAAGATCATCATTTTTATTAAAGCTCTGATTCTCTTCTATTGTTGCAAAAGTCAGGTCAGAAAATCTGATCTTTAATTCATCGTGGGGAAATCTTTCTATATATTTTTCACACGAATCAAGTGATACAATTGGGAAGCCTGAATATATTGCTCTAAGGTTATAAGCCTGATTATTAATTTTTGAAGTGTCCAATACCCAATCGTAAATATATTTTTGATCCGTAGTATTATATTCGATGAAATTTTCTAATCTATCATAAAATGTAGAATCTGCATTTAAGAGATAATAATCAATATCAGCATTGTTAGTTTGTACAACTGAAGGTTTATCCGCTTCTAATCTTACTTCCCTACCATGCTCAAGCAGTATATCATAATAGTTATCAATAGGTTTTACTGGTTTTGTTATTGTTACAGGATTATAAATTGCATGATAATTATAACGATCATAGTCTGTAATATACCGTTGTGGATTATTTGTATTATTTGAATCTGATCTCATTAATTCAGAGTGATCACTATGCCCAAGACCTATCCCATGTGCCGCCTCATGTCTCACAGTATGTTCTCTATCCCAAACTCCACTTGTGTTAAAATTACCTGTTGTCCAAGTGTAAGTGCTGTCAATTAAAATATCAAATTCTGTTATTTTACCTACGTATAGATAATTTGGAGAATAATAATAAGGTGATGCTTCGTTACAACATTTAGCAGCAAAATTATTGTAATAATAGTCATATTTAATTTCACAAGTATCATTGTACATATTTTGAGACGAAATTTCATCGGTATAATCGAAATTATAATATTGACCAATTACTGAAGATGGTTCAACATGGTCGCAAACATTTTGAAAAATAATTCTGAAGGAATCAGGCAGGGATGGATCTCTGTTTAGATCGTAACTAGTTTTAGTTTTATCTAACCAATAACTGGAAAGTCTAATAACATTTGAATTAATATCTTTCAAGTCATTGCCACTTTCGATAATATTATCATTACTATAAGATAATTGTATCAAAAACAGTAAAAACATTGGTATATATATTTTTATCTTCATTTGTAACTCCTTTTGTAGAAGTTATCTTTGTCATTTATCTCTAATATTTCTTTTACGGATTCTTCAAATTCCTGCATATCAATTATTTTAAATTTGGGACTTGCAGGATGCATCGTATTGCTAAAGACTATTTTATTATTATTCTTAATTTCTCTTTGAGAAAAACCTAAAAAAGTAAAAGTGTAAGGTGCAAAACAATCGTCACTTACATAAGTATCAGCTTTCCCTTTATCAAATACTTTTTTATAATTAAAGAAAGCATCTCTAGCTAAAAACATTACAAAGTTTTTATTAAAATCACCTTTTAACATTGATTTCAATTTCTCTAAGGGATGGTTATAGAGATTCATTCCCTTTACTATGATATTGTCAGAGATTATCTCATATTCAGTTTCATTCGCTATTACTTTGTTAACTTTTACTTTGAAAGTAACTGGGAATTTAGACTTCTTATCTTTATCAATTTCTACCCCCTCGTAAGTTCCTATAATTATTAATTCTGAGCGAATAATAAAATCATTAAGATTACACATATCCAAAGAGGCTCCAAGATGAATTTTGTATTTATCAAATTCTTTTTTCTTGTTCAAATTAACTTTGTTATAAAATAATGGATCCCTATGATAAAGCTCTAGCTCTTTTGCTTTTGCATAATAATCCTTTGTAAATTGGTTGTATTTCTCTTTTGACATCCCTGTATCAACACCAAACCGATCTTTTACTACTTCTGTAGATTTTACTTCTTTCTTAACTACTGTCGGTTTGTTATCTCCATCGTCTGACATTGCAAAGATGGATGTTAATAATATAAATATTACTGCTAAAATTAATACTTTTTTGCTTTTCATTTGTTACTCCTTTTGTTTTTTCATTCAGATTTTATAGCTTTGATACATTCATAAAAAAATCACCTCCTTTAAATTAATCTATTTTGTATTGAATTGCAAGTTGTATAATTATTTACATTACTTCTACAGGCAAGTTAATTGGTATTAGAAAATCCATTGGATATTTTTCATTCAATGATGGATTTAATTTATAATCAAGATATGCTACTACTCCATCTAATAAATTTTCAGGAAAAATTGCCCATGTGATATTGATTCTTTCTGATTCCCGATACTTTTGAATTAGGGGATTATTTTTATATTCTTCAATTTTCTTAGAGAAAATACTTTGTCCAACTTTTAAAACTTTGATTATATCTGAATGAGTCCAAATCACATAAACATATCCAAAACCATCAATATTATTTTGTATTAGCTCAAGCTCTTCCAGATTGTACCAATTATTATTTTTATCACGCTCCCAGATCGCTATGAAATGCACTGTCATTTTATTTATCCTCCTGTGTTCTTATAATTCTGATTAATTTTTCCCATAAAAAAAGGACACCGTTGCTCTTAAATACCCGCATCATAAGGTTTACCACAACCTATCCGAGAAGTACAAAAGAGGCGGTGCCCTATGACTATAGAACACACGCTTCTTCTCTTGTCTTTCGGATTTATAAATGTGGTAATTTAATGACGCAAGACAAGATAATTAAAGCTAATTATCTTAGTATTTTAAAGATTACCTGTTTTTTTAGGTTTTACCTCTTATTTTGTTTGTTTTGCGATAGTAATAAACTATCTAATTATTTGTTTAATGTCAAGTTGTTTTGTTTTTTTTACTTCTTTTTAAAATAGGCTCAATTTGTCTTTTATCTTTTAGAGTTGCGATTGCTGCTAACGGATATGGCAAAAAGCAGTGAAATACAATTCCTTATAAATCATTGCTGTTTTGCCAATGTTATCATCTGTCGCAA